>JBGPIW010000016.1:0-16201 GCA_041485045.1 Gemmatimonadota bacterium
CACGACCTCGGGGGTCACGCGCCACACGGGCCGCTGCGCCCGCAGGTCCAGGACGAGACGGGAGCTCACTCTCCGGATGACACCGTGCGCACCAGGGGGTGGTGCAGCACGGACAGCATCGCCTGCGCGTGCAGGCGGCGCGGACCGCGCAGATCGAGCTCGACCACGAGATCCACGTTCTCGCGGCGCGACTGGACGCCGATGATCTCGACCCCGGCCCGCCGCACCAGCGTCTCGAGCTCCTCCAATGCCTGCGGCTCCGGCTTGGCGTGGATGAGGAGATGCGTCTGGGTCGTGTGCCGGCCGGCGAAGCGTTCGAGGTACCCGAGGCCGTACAACACCAGCATCACGAGCAGCGTCGTGCCGAGCGCCTCCACGTAGGCGCCACCCCCGATCGCCATGCCGATCGCCGACACGACCCAGATCGTCGCCGCGCTCGTGAGCCCGGTGACCGCTCCACGCGCGTGCAGGATCGTTCCCGCCCCGATGAACCCCACGCCGGTCGCGATCTGGGCGGCCACGCGGGTGGGATCGCCGCGGCCAGGCACGAGCAGCGCCAGATGGACCGACATGGTGGTGAACAGCATGGCGCCGACGCAGATCAGGATGTTGGTCCGCAGACCCGCCGGCTTGCCGGACAGCTCCCGCTCCATGCCGATGGCCCCGCCGAGCAGCACGGCGAGGCCGAGCTGGAGCAGCAGCTCCAGATGGAAGACGTCCGTCAGCTGGGCGATGACGTTCTGCATTACTCCGCCCCGGCGGTGAGGAATCCCATCCGCTTCCGCACGTCCGCCATCGTCGTCCGCGCGATTGCTCGCGCTCGCTCCGCGCCGGCGCGCAGCGTCGCCCGCACGTCGGCCGGTTTCGCCACGAGATCGGCCGCGCGCTCGCGGATGGGAGCGAGCTCGGCTATGATATGGTCCGCGAGCACGCGCTTGCAGTCGAGACACCCCCACGCGGCGCTCCGGCATTTCGCCGCGACGTCGGCCTGGACCGCGGGCGGCGAGAAGCCCTGATGGATGGTGAAAATGTTGCAGATGTCCGGGTTGCCCGGGTCCTTGCGCGTCTTGCGCGCCGGGTCGGTGGCCGCGGGCCTGAGCTTTTCCCAAATCGCTTCGGGCGACTCGAGCAGGCCGATCGTGTTGCCCAGGCTCTTGGACATCTTTGCCTGGCCGTCGAGCCCGAGCACCCGTTTCGCGGAAGTGAGCTGCGGCTGCGGCTCGGGGAAGTAGCCCGCACCGTAACGGTGATTCCAGCGGCGCGCGATCTCGCGCATCAGCTCCAGGTGCTGCACCTGGTCTTCACCGACCGGGACGAGTGTCGCCAGATAGAGCAGGACGTCGGCGGCCTGAAGTATGGGGTAGTTGAGGAGACCGGCCGGCACGCTTTCCTGGCGCTGCGCCTTCTCTTTGAACGCCGTCTGGCGCTCGAGCTCGCCCAGCGGGGTCACCGTGGTGAGAATCCAGCCCAGCTCCGTGTGCTCGGCGACGTGCGACTGCACGAAGAGGATCGACCGGGCCGGATCGATCCCCGCGGCGAGCAGTCCCACCGCCATGTCGTGCGTGCGTTGCGCCAGCTCGGCCGGATCGTAGGCCTGCGTGATCGCGTGCAGGTCGACGATCGAGAAGATGCACTCGTGCCCGTCCTGCAAGCGCACCCAGTTCTTGACGGCGCCGAGGTAGTTGCCGATGTGCAGCTCGCCGGACGGCTGGATGCCGCTGAAGACACGGGGGGAAGGCATATGGAGTCTCAACCTACGACCACCGGGGGAAGAGCCGCAAGGTGCGGGCGCTCAAGGACTTAGTCGATGTCGCAGAGCGCGCCGCCGAACGGGCGGCGAACTTCGTCCGCGCGGCGCGTCCGCCGGATCCCGGGGCGTGGACCGAGAAGTCGCGGCACGACTTCGTCACGCAGGTCGATCGCGAGGCCGAGGAGCTGATCGCCGAAACGCTCACCGGGCTGGTCCCCGGAACGGTCGTCGTGGGAGAGGAGCTGTCCCCGGCCGCGGAGTATCGGGGCGAGGTAGTGTGGGTCGTGGACCCGCTCGACGGCACGACCAACTATCTCCATGGGTACCCGCAGTACGCGGTGTCGATCGGCGCCCTCGTGGACGGGGTGCTGAGCCTGGGGGTGGTGCATGATGTGGCGCGCGATGTCGCCTACCGGGCTGCCCGCGGTCAGGGAGCGTGGTGTGGAGGCGCGCGGCTCGCCGTCTCGGCCCTGGTCGAGCCCAGCCGCGCCCTCGTCGGCACCGGCTTCCCCTTCAAGGACCTCGACGGACTGGAGCCCTACCTGCGGCAGTTCGCGGCCGTGATGCGCAGCACGAGCGGCATCCGGCGGGCCGGGTCGGCGGCCCTGGACCTGGCGGATGTCGCCACCGGTCGATTCGACGCGTTCTGGGAGTTGTCCCTCGCCCCTTGGGACGTCGCCGCGGGCGTCGTCCTGGTGCGCGAGGCGGGTGGCGTCGTGACGACATTGGAGGGCAGCGAGGACGTCCTCGGGCACGGGTCGATTGTCGCGGGGAATCCGACGCTGCATCGCTGGCTGATGGACCTCTTGGGGAATTCCTGACATGGCCTCACCACTGGTCGAATGCGTTCCGAACTTCTCCGAGGGCCGCGACGCCGCGACCCTGGACGCGCTGCGCGCGGCGCTCGTGGCGGTGCCCGGCGTGCGGCTGCTCGACGTGCAGGCCGATGCCTCGCACCACCGCTCCGTCTTTACCTTCGTCGCCCCTCCGGAGGCCGCCGTCGCCGCCGCATTTCGCGCCGTCGCGGTGGCCCGCGAGCGCATCGACCTCACCCGGCACTCGGGCGAGCATCCGCGCATGGGCGCCACCGACGTCGTCCCCTTCGTGCCGGTGCGCGACGTCACGATGGACGACTGCGTGGCGCTCGCCCGGACCCTGGGCGAGCGGGTTGGGCGCGAGCTCGGGATCCCGGTGTTTCTCTACGCCCGCGCGGCAGCGCGACCGGAGCGCGAGCGGCTGCCCGACATCCGCAAAGGCGAGTTCGAGGGACTGCGCGGACGCATCGGGACGGACCCGGCCGTCGACCCCGATTTCGGCCCGCAGGCGATCCATCCCACGGCAGGGGTGACGGCCGTCGGCGCGCGTCCCTTCCTCGTCGCGTACAACATCTACCTCGACACGAGCAACGTGGCGCTCGCCAAGCAGATCGCGAAGCAGATCCGCACGTCGAGCGGCGGGCTCCCTGCAGTCCAGGCGAGCGGGTTCGCCGTGGATGGCCGAGCCCAGGTGTCGATGAACCTGCTCGACATCGACGCCACCTCCCCCGCAACCGCGTTCGCGGCGGTGGAGCGGCTGGCTGGCGAGCGGGGGGTGGACATTCTGAAGAGCGAAGTGGTCGGGTTGATCCCGGAGCGGGCCATCCTCGGCGCCGGCGCGGGTTTCCTCAAGCTCCCCGACGCCGCCGACCATCTCCTGGAGGCGAAGATACGGGCGGCGGAAGGGCCGACGCTCGACGGGTGGATCGACGACCTGGCGGGAGCCGCACCGGTCCCGGGCGGGGGCAGCGCCGCGGCCCTGGCCGGCGCGCTGGCGGGCGCGCTGGTCGCCATGGTGGCGCGCCTCACCATCGGCCGGAAGGCGTACGTGGCGGCGGAGGCCCGGGCGCGGGCGATCCTCGAGGAGAGCGAGACGGTGCGGGGGGAGCTGCGGCGGCTGGTGGACGAAGACGCGGCTGCGTATACGCGGGTGAGCGCCGCCTACAAGATCGCCAAGGACGAGGCCGGTCGGACGCCGGCGATCGACGCGGCGCTGCTCGGCGCCGCGGCGACGCCGCTCGAGGTCGCCCGCCGGGCGGCGCGGCTCGCGGAGCTGGCGCGGGAAATCGGTTCGATCGGCAACAAGAACGCCCGCTCCGATGCCACGGTGGCGGAAGGGCTGGCGCGGGCGGCGCTGGCGGGAGCCGTGGAAAACGTGCGGGTCAACGTGGCGTCGTTGTCGGATCCGGCGGCGGGACGGGTGCTACTCGAAGAGGCGGGACGACTGGTTACTGCGTGAGAATCCGTGGCGGCTCCCCGTTCTCCCCGATCGCCACGGTATGCTCGAAGTGCGCCGACAAGGAGCCGTCTGCCGTGACCACGACCGCTACGGCGGCATTAGCGGGCTGGCGAGCAGACGAAATGACAACCCCTCTCTGTTCCTACCTCACGGTGAAAGCGGCCGTTGACCTGCCGAGAAACGAGCCCATGGTGTTGTCACGTACTTCCAGCCGAATCAGGTAGGTCCCTTCGAGAAGGTTATCCGGTGCTATGTCCAGGAACTCCACCACCGCACTGCCGCTCGACGCCGCTCCCGTCCGATCGAAGTCCAAGGTGACCCTTGCGCGCCAATCTTCACGATTCACGTCGCGCCGAGGATCGTCAGTCTTGAGCAGACGATAGGTAACGTGGTAGTTCACCCGATCAGTAAGGCGCACAAGGCTATACACTTCCGCATACACTCTGACGGTCTCTCCTCTCGCAAACGTCAGGCTTCGTTGCACATGGGAAAGGGTGGTCGTTCGATCGATGGTGTCCCCCGTCCATGGAGACGCGAGGAGCAGGTCGCTAATCGCGGGCGCGCCGCCGAAGTCTCTAAGGCGAACGCCGAGCGTCTGCCTTCCGAGTGAATCCCCTTGGCGAACCTGCGCGAGTAAGACGTAACGCCCTGGGGATGCAGTCAGCGAAATGTTGCCAGCTGAGCCTTGGCGGATCATGAGGGGTCCGCCTGCATCGCCAACGAGTGACCCTGCCAACTCTCCGTGAGTGGACACGACCAACAAGTCCGTGGTGGCCGGTTGCTCTGGAGTCCTGAATTGCGCGCTCCAGACGCCGAAATCAAGCTGAGCAGGCTCCGAAGAAGCATCACGCGTCAAGCCGAGCGCCATAGCATCGAACTGCTCGGGGTTCATCGGGCGGAACACCATTTCTGGGGTGGTGCGGAGTCCGTGCGAAAATGCACTCGGCCTCGCAAACCGCACTTCTCCCCACTGCGCGTATCGCCAGCGCTCCACCTCAGTGCTGTTGCACTGAGGGTCCATCATGTTGTCCCCGCCAAGCGACCGCTTCTCAGGTGGCCCAAACCGTAGGTACATGATCCCGCGATCATCGAGCCCGGTCGCGAGGTTGTACCCTACCCTGGCAGCCAAACTATCGACCCGTCGTAAGTCGAGTCCGAGAGGAGCGAAAACCGTCGGAGCGAATCCGAAGGGCTCTGACATCGCCTCCGAAAGCGCCTGTGGTAGCACGCGACCTCCTAGAACGGCAAGACGTGCCGCGCGCTGGGCGCTTTCCTTCTCCTCCGGTGTCAACTGCGACAGGATGCCAATTGAAGACTGCTGTCGGTCGCGAGCCATGCTAACGCCAGGCAACTGTACGTCGAGACCCGAAGAGGGCGCTAGCGCTTGATACACTTCACATCTTTGATAGAAGGTTCTCTCACCTTCCGAAGGCTCTAGATTCAGAGTGCGGGCGAGTGCACTTCGATGGTAGGAAACCAGTGGGTGAAGTAGCGGGTAATTCTTGCGCGCATATCGAAACCGAGCGAAGTGTTCGGCGATTCGCCGGTTTGCTCGGCTGAACAGGTTCGGATTACGCCGAGCCCAGAAGCTGGCGAGCCATGCGCCTCGCTGGCTCGCAGGAACACCCACTCCCCAGACGCGGACCTCGCCGGTGGTAGCAATTCCGACCACCTGGCGCCACAGAACGCCGCCTGAATCCGTCTCTGCGTGCATCAGAGCTCGTTGATATGCCGCGATGCCAACTACCGTATCCCCAGCTTCAAGGGCGCTCTGCGCTCGGAGCGCCAACCACGCCGGGTTGACCGAATCAGAACTCAGCAGGGAATCAAGCAGGCGATTCGCCTCAGCGTATCGCTCCTCCTCGATCAGAAGCTGTGCGATGCGGCTGCCGACCCGTGGTTCAGCCCGGTGAGGAGCCAGGCGTTCGATCATCCGGCGCCGGCCCCCGGCATTCCTGTACAGGATCAGCCATTGACTCCACGCGTCCTTGTAAAGCGGGTCGAGCGTCAGGATGCGCTCGAGCTCTTCCTTCGCGATGCGCTCCCCGTCATCACCGCCCAATCGGATGGCCATGTTGGCCATCCGGTATGAGGTTTCGGGGTCGCGGGGCGTGAGTCGCTTGGCCTGCCGATACGCCTCCAAGGCGCGAAAACGACCTGCCGGCATCCGGGCGGCGTAGGCGTCCCCCAATACCAGGAACCCTCTTGCATCCCGCTGATGTCCAGTCGTGTATCGCTCGGCCAGTTGGATGGCGTCCTCCACGCGGCCTGAGTCGAGGGCACGGACGGCGCTGAGCAGTTCCGGCGGACTCGTGTCCTGCAAGGCAAACGAGGGTGAGTGAATCGTCGCCCACGCAAGGAGGAGGAAGGCAGGGCTAGCCAATCTTCCTCCTAGTTGCACTCTGCTGTCCAGCGTGGTGCTGGAGCACAAACAGGGTGTCGGCCCCGACCGCAAAGACGACGTGCACGACGGGCTTGAACGACACGGTGAGTAGAGCTTATCGGCGAACCGCCAGGCGAGCAAGAATCAGAGTCTAGGATTCCGTCCTACAAGGAGGATTGCGTGCTCGTTCCCTCGTCACTGGGTGAGGATCCGCGGTGCCGCTCCGTTTTCTCCAATCGCCACGGTATGCTCGAAGTGCGCCGACAGCGACCCATCGACGGTGACGACCGTCCACTTGTCAGCGAGCGTCCGGATCTCGGCTCCCCCCACGTTCACCATCGGCTCGATGGCGATGGTCATCCCGGCGACGAGTCGCGCCCCCCGCTTCGGCTTCCCGAAGTTCGGCACCTGGGGCTCCTCATGGAACGCCGCGCCGATCCCATGCCCCACCATCTCCCGCACCACCGAATAGCCGGCCGCCTCCGCCACCTGCTGGACGGCGTGCCCGATGTCCCCGACGTGATTCCCGGCCTTCGCTTGCGCAACCCCGGCGGCGAGCGCGTCCTGGGTGACCTGCAGCAGGTGGCGGACCTCGGCCGACACCGGGCCCACCGGGAAGGTCGCCGCCGAATCGGCGTGCAATCCTTCGAGCTGGACCCCGACATCCACGCTGATCAGGTCGCCGTCCTTCAGAACGCGCTTGGCCGACGGGATGCCGTGTACCACTTCGTGATTGATCGACGTGCAGAGCGTGGCGGGAAAGTCGTACAACCCCTTGAACGACGGCCGCGCGCCCGGGTGGCTGCGGATGAAGGCTTCCGCCTGACGATCCAGCTCTTTGGTGGAGACGCCGGCCTTGACGGTCCGCCCCATGAGCGCAAGCGTCTCGGCGACGATGCGGCCCGCCGCCGCCATCGTCTCGATCTCCCGCGGCGACTTGAGGGTGATCATCGCCCCAGTTTCCGCTTGACCGCTTCGGCGATTTCCTCCACGGTGCCGACACCGGGCACCCGATGCATCACGCCCCGCTGGGCGTAGTAGGCCACGAGCGGGGCGGTGTCCTGGTGGTAGGTGAGCAGCCGCGTGCGGATCGCTTCCGGCGTGTCGTCGGTGCGCCCTTCCTGGAGCGCCCGCCCGTGCAGGCGCTTCACCAGCTCTTCTTCCGGGACGTCGAGCAGCAGCACGTGGGCGAGCCGCTGGCCGTGGGCCGTGAGCGTCCGCTCCACCAGCTCGGCCTGTGCCGCGGTCCGCGGGAACCCGTCGAAGATGGCGCCCTGCTGCGCCTCGGGCTTGGCGAGCTCGGTCTTGATCAGCTCGAGGATCAGGGAGTCGGGGACGAGCTTGCCGGCGTCGTAGAAGCGCTTGGCGTCCTTGCCCAGCGGCGTGCCGGCCTTCATGGCGGCCCGCAGGATGTCGCCCGTCGCGATCTTGGGAATCCCCAGGCGGCTGGAGAGGATCTGCCCCTGGGTGCCTTTGCCCGAGCCGGGGGGACCGAGCATCAGGATGAACACGGCTCCGCCTTAGCGCGGCCGGCCGCGGAACTTGATCCGGCCTTCTTTCATGAACCCGTCGTAGTGGCGGAGCAGGAGGTGTTGCTGCACCTGCTGCACCGTATCGAGCGCTACGCCGACCACGATCAGGAGCGCTGTGCCGCCGAAGCCGAACGGCATGTTGAGCACGTTGCCGATGACGATCGGCAGGAGCGCCACCACGGTGAGGAACAGCGCGCCCGGCAGCGTGATGCGCGTCAACACTTCGTCGATGTAGTCGGCCGTCGCTGCCCCCGGCTTGACCCCGGGGATGAACCCGCCCTGCTTCTTGAGATTCTCCGCCAGGTCCACCGGATTGAAGATGATGGACGTGTAGAAATAGGCGAAGAACACGATCAGCAGGAACAGCGACGCCAGGTACACCCACGACGTGACCGAGAAGTACGCGGCGAACTGCTTCAGCCACGGGACGTTGCTGAACGTCGCCAGCGTCCCCGGCACGATGATCAGGGACTGCGCGAAGATGATCGGCATGACGCCTGCGGAATTGATGCGCAGCGGAATGAACGTCTTCCGCCCCTCGGCGATGCGGCCCCGCCCCATCACCTTGCGCGGGATCTGGATCGGGATGCGCCGCGAGGCGACCGTCACCGCCACGGTGCCCGCGACCACCAGCACCATGACCGCGAGGATCACGAGCAACACGCCGAACCGCAGCGACCCGGCCTGGAGGGCCTCGAACGTGCGGACGGTCTCAGGGCCGATCCGCTCGACGATCGAGAAGAAGATCATCAGGCTCTGTCCGTTGCCCAGGCCCCGCTCGGTGATCTGCTCGGCCAGCCACATGACGAAGATGCCGCC
The DNA here is from genome assembly GCA_041485045.1 of Gemmatimonadota bacterium. Taxonomy (GTDB): domain Bacteria; phylum Gemmatimonadota; class Gemmatimonadetes; order Gemmatimonadales; family GWC2-71-9; genus DASTHG01. Next base: position 8,759 of record JBGPIW010000016.1, read on the forward strand.
CGTGGTGAGCGTGAGCACCGTGGTCAGTCGGAAGCCGAAGCCGGGGTGGGTCACCGCCCCGGTGATCTGGGTCTCGACGAACAGCGAATACGCGTACGCCTGGAACAGACAGAGGACCACGGTGAGATACCGGGTCCACTGCGTCAGCGTTTTCCGCCCTTCCTCGTCCCGCTGCATCTTCTCGATGATCGGGAACACCGGCCCGGCGAGCTGGAACACGATGCTCGCGGAGATGTAGGGCATGATCCCGAGCGCGAAGACGCTGGCGCGCGCCAGGGCGCCGCCGGAGAAGAGATCGTACAACCCGAAGAGCGTCCCGCGCGACTGGTTGGCGTAGTCGGCCAGTGCCGAGAGGTTCACGCCCGGCGTCGCGATGTGGGCGCCGATGCGGTAGAGCAGGAGGCACAGGAGCGTGAAGAAGATTTTCTCCTTCAGCTCCGGCACCTTGAACAGGTTCGGGATCCGCGGGGCGGTCACGCGCTCGGTCCCTCGATGGTGCCGCCGGCGGCCTCGATCTTCTGTCGCGCCGATCCGGACACGCCGACGCCTTTCACGACGAAGCTGCGCTTCACGTCACCCATGCCGAGCAGCTTGATTGGCGTGTCGGGCCGGCGCACCAGCCCCGCGCCGAACAGCGTCTCCGGTGTGACCTCGGCGCCTTCGGTGAGCAGACCCAGGTGGCGTACGTTCACGACCTGCGCGGGTTCGCGAAACGGGTTGGTGAACCCCCGTTTGGGAATGCGGCGGATCAAGGGCATCTGCCCGCCCTCGAACCCCGGCCGGACCGTGCCGCCCGCCCGGGCCTTCTGGCCCTTCTGGCCCCGGCCCGACGTCTTGCCGATCCCCGACCCGGGACCGCGTCCCACGCGCAGCCGCGCGTGCGTGGATCCCCGCGGCGGACGCAGCGTCGACAGCGTGATCTGCGGGTACCCTTCCTTCGCCTTGGCGGGCGCGGCCGCCGGCCGTCTCCGCTTGGCGGGCCTCTTCGCGGGCTTCTTGGCGGGCTTCGTCTTCGCTTTGACCATCGTCTTACCCCTTCACCGGCGTCACCCGCACGAGGTGGCGCACCTGATACAGCATGCCGCGCAACGCCGGGTGGTCGGCGTGCACCACCACGTCCTGGTGGTGCTTCAGGCCCAGGGCTTCGAGCGTGCGACGCACGCGGGCCGGCTTGCCGGAACCCGACCGCGTCTGGCGGATCTCGAGCTTTCCTTTCCCGGCCGGCGGCAGCACGGGATCCGTGCCGCGGACCTTCTTACGGTACTTGCGCGTCGGGGGCTGCCTACCCATGAGCCGCCTCCTGGCGGGCCTTGTAATGAATCGCCTCGAGCTCGACGCCGCGCTCCTTGGCAACCCGGCGCGCGGTCGTGAGCCGGCTGAGCCCATCCATCGTGGCGCGCACCATGTTGTGCGGGTTGGTGGATCCCAGACTCTTGGTCAGGATGTCCCGGACCCCCGCGCATTCGAGCACCGCGCGCACCGGGCCGCCGGCGATGACGCCGGTGCCGCTCGCCGCGGGCTTTAGCAGGACCCGGCCCGCGCCGTGTTTGCCGATGATTTCGTGCGGAATCGTGCCGCCGGTGAGCGGCACCTCCGTCAGTTTGCGCCGGGCGCCCTCGACGGCCTTACGCACCGCCTCGCTGACTTCGTTCGCCTTGCCGGTGGCGATCCCGACGTGACCCTGACCGTCGCCGACGGCGACCAGGGCGTTGAAGCTGAACCGCCGGCCGCCCTTGACGACTTTCGCCACGCGATTGATGGCGACGACGTTTTCGACGAAGCCGTCTCCCTCACGGCCCTGCCGGTCACCGCCGCGCTCCCCGCCGCGGCCACGCCCGTGCCCGTGCCCGCCGTGCCCGCCGCGCCCGCGCCCGCCCCGTCCGCCGCCACCACCACCGCCGCGACGCGGGTGCTCGACCACCGCCGGCTCGGTCGCCACCGGTGCCGCTTCGGGCACCGCTTCCGGCACCACTTCCGGCACCACTGCGGGCGCCGCTTGGGGCGCCTGCGCGCCCGGCACCTGTTCGAAATCCATACCTAGAGCTCCAATCCGCCTTTGCGGGCGCCTTCGGCCACCGCCTTCACGCGCCCGTGGTACTGGTAGCCGCCGCGGTCGAAGACAACCCGGGCGATCCCCTTTTCTTTGGCCCGCGCAGCGATCAACCGACCGAGCGCGAAGCTTTTCGCTGTCTTGCCCTTGCCCTCGACCTCGATGCCCTCGCTCGTGTCCGCCGCACCGACCAGCGTGACACCGCGGGCATCGTCCACGACCTGGGCGTAGATGTGCTTCGACGAGCGGAACACGACCAGCCGCGGCCGCGCCGCGGTGCCGACCACCCGCTTGCGCACGCGGAGGTGCCGGCGCGCGCGCCGGTCCGCCTGAGTCTTGATCTTGCGAATCGCGCGCATGGCTACTTCGCCGCCTGGGCGGTCTTGCCCGCCTTCCGTCGCACCTGCTCGCCCACGTAGCGGATCCCCTTCCCCTTGTACGGCTCCGGGGGGCGGACGCTGCGCAGCTCGGCCGCGACCTGCCCCACCAGCTCCTTGTCCACGCCTTCGACCTTCACCTGGGTGTTGCTCTCCACCGAAATCTTGATCCCCTGCGGCGCGTGGTAGGGCACCGGATGCGAGTATCCCACGACCAGCTGCACGCCGAACGGTTTGGGCTCCGCCTTGTAGCCGACCCCCTGGATCTCCAGCGACTTGCTGAACCCCTTGGTGACGCCCTCGACCATGTTGGCCACCAGGGTGCGCGTCAGCCCGTGGAGCGCCCGGTGTCGGGGCTCGTCGGTGGGCCGCTGCACCGTCACGGTGCCGTTCTCCATCGCGAGCGTCAGATCGGCGTGGATCGTCCGGCTGATCTCGCCCTTGGGGCCCTTCACGGTGATGCTCCGCCCCGCAATCGTCGCGGTGACGCCTTGCGGGAGGGGGACGGGACGCCTGCCGATGCGCGACATTGGCGCCTCCTACCAGACGACCGCGAGCAGCTCGCCGCCCACTCGGGCGGTCCGCGCCTCGCGATCCGACATGACGCCCTGCGGCGTGCTGAGGATCGCCATCCCCAGCCCGTTCTTCACCCGCGGAATCTCGCGCGCCTTCACGTAGCGCCGCAGGCCCGGGGCGGAGACGCGCACCAGCTCGCGAATCACCGGAGCGTCGTTGTGGTATTTCAGGAAGAGCCGCAACAGACCGAAGCGGCCATCGTCCAGGACCTTGAAGTCCTGGATGTAATGGTTGTCGCGCAGGATCCGGGCGATCTCCACCTTCAGCTTCGACACCGGCATGTCCACCCGGCGGTGCCCCGCCGTACAGGCGTTGCGCACCCGGGTGAGCATATCGGCGACGGGATCAGTCATACTCATTGCGCCTCCCGGCCCTTACCAGCTGGCTTTGCGGACGCCGGGGATCTCCCCGCGCAGCGCCAGCTCACGGAAACAGATGCGGCACAACCCGAATTTGCGGAGCGTGGCCCGGCTGCGGCCGCACCGCTGACAGCGGTGATACGCTCGCACCTTGAACTTCGGCGTGCGCTTGACTCGCTCGATCCAGCACTTCTTCGCCATGCGTCCTCTCCTAGCCGACCGCGACCGGGGATTCGCCGCGGAACGGCATCCCGAGCTCGCGCAACAGCGCCATGGCCGTGTCGTCGCGGCCGGCGTTCGTGACGAACGTGATGTCCATCCCGTGGATCTGTTCGACCTTGTCGTAGTCGATCTCCGGGAAGACCATCTGCTCCTTGATCCCCAGCGTGTAGTTCCCGCGGCCATCGAAGCTCTTCGTCGGCAAACCGCGGAAGTCGCGCATCCGCGGCACCGTCACCGAGATGAACCGGTCGAGGAACTCGTACATCCGCGCCCCGCGCAGCGTCACGGCACAGCCGATCGGCACGCCCTCGCGCAGGTTGAAGTTGGCGATCGCCTTCTTGGCCTTCGTGATCACCGGCCGCTGCCCCGTGATGGCGCCCAGCTCGGCGGCCGCGGTCTCCAAGCTCTTCGGGTTCTTCGGTGCGTCACCCATCCCGACGTTCAGCACGATCTTGACGAGCTTCGGGATCTGGTGCTGGTTCGCGAGGCCGAACTGCTGCTGCAGCTTCGCCCGCACGCGCTCCTCGTAGTACAGCCGCAGCCGCGCCGGCGGGGCCGGCTCCGGCGGTGCCTGCGGCTCGGCGGCGGCCTCGGGGGTGCCCTTCGCCGGCTTGGTCTTCTTCTTCTCTTTGTCTTTGGTCTCGGCCATGGTCACCTCACCCGCGGGATCGGCTGTCCCGATTTCACCGCGATGCGCTCGACCGTGCCGTCCGTGTCGCGCCGCCGGCGCACCCGCGTGGGCGCGCCCGACTTGGGATCGAGCAGCATCACCTTCGATGCCGCGATCGGCGCCGGTCGCTCGATGATCTTGCTTTCCTGTTCGGCCGTGCGTGCCTTCTGGTGTTTCTTGATGATGTTCACGCCCTCCACCGTCACCCGCAGCAGCTTGGGGTGGACGTGGAGGATCTTGCCTTCCTTGCCCCGGTCGTCGCCCCGGATCACCCGCACGGTATCACCCTTGGCGAAGTGCATCTTGTAGCGCACCGGTTTGGTGCCGCGGACACGCCGCGATTTCTTGTAGACCAGCGGCTTCATGTCAGATGACCTCCGGCGCGAGCGACACGATCTTCATGAACTTTTTCTCGCGCAGCTCCCGGCCCACCGGTCCGAAGATGCGGGTCGCCCGTGGCTCCCCCTGGTCGGTGATCAGCACCGCGGCGTTCTCGTCGAAGCGGATGTAGGATCCATCCCGGCGCCTGGTCTCCTTGGCAGTCCGCACGATCACCGCCCTGGCCACCTCCCCCTTCTTGACCTGCCCGGTGGGAATGGCGTCCTTGATCGTGACGACCACGATGTCGCCGAGTCCCGCGTAGCGCCGCTTGGACCCGCCGAGCACACGGATGACGAGCGCGCGGCGCGCGCCCGAGTTGTCCGCGATCTTGAGAATCGATTCCTGCTGAACCACGGTCCCCTCCGACCCTTTACTTCGCCCGCTCGAGAATCTCGACCACCCGCCACCGCTTCGTCTTGGAGAGGGGGCGGGTTTCCTCCACGCGGACGGTGTCGCCCGCCTTCGCACCCTGCTCGTCGTGCGCCGCGACCGTCTTGGTGCGGACCACCTGCTTGCTGTAAAACGCGTGCGCGTACCGGCGCACGAACGCCACCGTTACGGTCTTCAGACGCTTGTCGCTCGTCACCACACCCGTCCGGGTCTTCCGCCGGCCCCTCATGCCTGCCTCCGCTCGCGCAGAATGGTCTCGAGCCGCGCGATGTCGCGCCGGATCGTCCGGAACTGCAGCGGATTCGCGATGGTTTCCGTCCCCGCCCGGAACCGCAGGCGGAATCGCTCCTCCCGCAGCACCGCGAGCTTCTGCTCCAGCTCGTCGGTCTTCTGCTGCCGCAAATCATCGGGTCGCTGCTGCTTCGTCATGTTACCGCTCCTCCCGCTTCACGAACTTCGAGCGCAGCGGCAGCTTGGCCGCCGCCAGCGTGAGCGCATGTCGCGCCAGCGACTCCTCGATCCCTTCCACCTCGAACATCACGCGCCCCGGTTTGACCACCGCCACCCACCCCTCGGGATTTCCCTTCCCTTTCCCCATCCGGGTCTCGGCCGGCTTCTTGGTGATCGGCTTGTCCGGAAACAGCCGGATCCACACCTTGCCGCCACGCTTCATTTCCCGCGTCAGGGCCACGCGCGCCGCCTCGATCTGCCGGTTGGTGATCCAGCCGGGATCGAGCGACATCAGCCCGTAATGCCCGAACGCCACCGTGTTGCCCCGCGTGGCGAGGCCGTTGGTGTTGCCCTTGAACCGCTTGCGAAACTTGACGCGCTTGGGTGCCAGCATCGTCAGGCGCCCGTCGAGTACGTGCGGCCCGCCAACTCCTCGGTCCGCTCACCTTTGAAGATCCACACCTTCACGCCGATCGTGCCGTAGGTGGTCTTCGCCGTCGACGTGGCGTAATCCACGTCGGCCCGCAGCGTGTGCAGCGGCACCCGACCCTCGTGGTAGCCTTCCACCCGGGCGATTTCCGCACCGCCCAGGCGGCCGCCGCACTTGATCTTGATCCCCTGCGCCCCCATCCGCATGGCGCTCTGCACCGCCCGCTTCATCGCGCGGCGGAACGAGATGCGCTGCTGCAGCTGGTGCACCACGCTGTCCGCCACGAGCTGTGCGTCCAGCTCCGGCCGCTTGATCTCCTCGACGTTGATGCCCACTTCCTTGCCCGTGAGCTGCGCCAGCTCGTCGCGGAGCTTGTCGACCTCCGCACCGCGCTTGCCGATCACCACTCCCGGCCGGCCGGTGTGCACGGTGACCGTAACTTTTCCCGGACGCCGCTCGATGTGCACGTCGGAGATCGCCGCGTGCGACAACCGCGTCTTCAGGTACTTCCGGATCAGGTCGTCTTCCTTCAGGAGCTCGGGAAAATTGCGCCGGGCGTAGTAGCGTGACCGCCAGGGCTTGACAATCCCGAGCCGGAACCCGTAGGGATGCGTTTTCTGGCCCACTTACTTGCTCCTCCGCCGGGACGAAGCCCCGGCCTTCGCTTTCGTCGTGCGCTTCGCCTTCGCCGCGGATTTCGCCGACGGCGTGCCTTTCGGCGCGGTGGCCGTCTTGGCCGCCCGTCCCGTCGCAGGAGCGGCCGGGGCCGCGGGCGCATCGGGCGCGCTCACGTGGATCTCCACATGGCTCGTCCGCTTGAGGATCGGCGTGGCGCGCCCCATCGCTGCCGAGCCGAACCGCTTCAACGTCGGCCCCTCGTTCACGATCGCGTAGCCCACCCGCAGCCCGTCGACGTCGAGCGGGATGTTGTTGCGCTGCGCGTGCTGCTCCGCGTTGGCCACCGCCGACTTCAGCACCTTGTGGATCTGCTTCGCGGCGAGCTTCTTGGAAAACCGCAGGATGGCGTAGGCCTCCGGCACCCCGCGGCCGCGGATCTGATCGATCACGAGCCGCATCTTGCGCGCCGACTGGCGGACCGTCCGTTGAATCGCCCGGGCTTCCATAGGTTACGCCTGTGCCTCCTTCGCCTCGGCTTCGCGCTCCGCCGCGGTCTTCGTCGTGTGCCCCCGGAACAGCCGCGTCGCCGCAAACTCGCCCAGTTTGTGCCCCACCATGTTCTCGGTCACGTACACCGGCACAAACTTGTTGCCGTTGTGCACGGCCAGCGTGTGGCCGATGAAATCGGGCGTGATCGTGCTGCGGCGCGACCAGGTCTTGAACACCTTCTTCTCGTTCTTGTCGTTCAACACCTGAATCTTCTTCAGGAGTGACGGCTCCACGTATGGACCCTTCTTGACGCTGCGTGCCATTTACTGCGTCGCCTTCCCGCGCTTGCGCCCGCGCACGATGAGTTTCGTCGACGCCTTCTTCTTATGCCGCGTCTTGCGGCCCTCCGGTTTGCCCCACGGCGACACCGG
>JBGPIW010000017.1:0-16159 GCA_041485045.1 Gemmatimonadota bacterium
GCCAGCGCCCGCACCCGGGCAGCGACCGTGTCGATCGTCTCGATCCGGTTGTGCACGAAGTACACCTGGCCGCCGCGGTCGAGCTCCCGTGCCATCGCCTCCTCGAGCAGGCCATCGTCCCACGGCTCGACGAACGTGAGGACCGGCGATCGGTCTTTGGGTGGGGTCTCGAGTAGCGTCATGTCGCGAAGTCCGGCGAGCGACAGATGCAGGGTGCGCGGAATCGGCGTCGCCGTGAGAGTGAGGACGTCCACGGCGAGCTTCAGCGCCTTGAGACGCTCCTTGTGTCGCACGCCGAACCGGTGCTCTTCGTCCACGATCACGAGTCCGAGATCCCGGAACGCTACGTCCCGTGACAGCAACCGATGGGTACCGATCACCACGTCGAGCGATCCCTCGGCGAGGCGCACGAGCGCCGCGGCGGTTTCGCGGGCCGAGCGGAATCTCGACAGCACCTCGAGTCGCACGGGGTAATCCGCGAGCCGCTCGCGAAACGTCCGGCCGTGCTGCTCGGCCAAAATCGTCGTCGGCACGAGCACCGCCACCTGCTTCCCCGCCTGGACGGCTTTGAACGCCGCTCGCAATGCGACCTCGGTCTTTCCATAGCCCACATCGCCCACCAACAGGCGGTCCATCGGTCTGGGCCGCTCCAGGTCGCGTTTCACCTCGACGGTAGCTCGCACCTGGTCCGGCGTATCCTCATAGAGGAAGGCGGATTCGAGCTCCCGCTGCCACGGCGTGTCGGGTGGAAAGGGAAACCCCGGGGACAGCTCGCGGCGCGCGTACAGGGCGAGCAGCTCCTGCGTCATGGCGCGGATCGCGGCGCGCGTCTTGTCGCGCTGCCGGTGCCAGCTCGTGCCGCCGAGCCGATGCAGGCGCGGCGGTGGCGCGTCGCCGTCTCCGGGCGCCCGGTAGGGCTCGAGCTGATCCAATCGGTACAGGGGAACGTTGAGGCGGTCGCCGCCTTCGTACTCGACGACCGCCACCTCCATCGTGGCCTCCCCGACGGGGATGGTCTGCAATCCACGGAAGATCCCGATACCGTGTTCCAGATGCACCACGAATTCCCCGGGCGCGAGGGGTCGCGCGCCGGCGGAGGACGTCGCGGTCCGGTATCGTCGCGGCCGCCGCAGGCGGCGGGCGCGACGGAAGATCTCGTGGTCGGTGAGCACCCGCAGCGCGGGCAGCAGGAACCCGGCATCGAGCGCTCCGACGACGAGCGTCGCCCGCCCCGAACTCCCTTCGAGCAGGTCCTCGAGTCGCTCGAGCTGTCCTTCGTTGTCGCACAGGATGACCGTCGGCGGGGGGACCGCCACGACCTGGCGCAGCCGTTTCAGGTCCCGGTCGATCGCCTCGGGGGGCGCCAGCGGGAAACGGTGCTCCGCATCGTCGGCACCCGGCGCCAGTCGTCCGAACCGGCCGATCGCCGCTCGCCAGTCCGCCGGCGCCACCAGCTGCTGCTCGCGCGGCGGTGCCTCCTCCCCCATCCGCCGGGCCACCTCGACGTGATGGGCCGCCTCGACCCAGCCGCGCTCCACCTCACGATCGATCGCCGTTTCCTGGTCCAGCACCAGCAGTGCATCCGTTGGCAGCAGATCGAGGAGCGACGTACGCACCGACTCCCCCAGATCGGGGAGACCCCCCTCGGACCGGACGGGCAGCACCGTCACCCGATCGAGCGCTTCTCCCGAGCGCTGCGTATCCAAATCGAACGACCGCAGTGATACGATGTCGTCGCCCCACCATTCGATCCGCGCAGGACCGGCCATCCCGTACCCGTAGACGTCCAGGATGCCGCCGCGAACGCTGCATTGCGCCACTTCGGTCACCATCGGCGTCCGTGTGTACCCCATCTTCCCCAAACGCTCGATCACCGTGGTCAGCGCCGCGCCGGTCCCGGGCGCAAGATCCAGCCGGGCGCGCGTGAGCGCCGCCGGCACCGCTGTGAGCTCCGCGCTCGCCCGCGCGGTCGTCACGACGACGCGCGCCGATCCCGACAGCAAGGCTTCCAACGTCTCCACCCGCTCGCCCGCAATCTCGACGTGCGGCTCGTCGATGCCGAGGCTTTCACGCTGCGGGTAGAGCACCACGCCGCCGTCGCGCAACGCCAGGAGGTCGGCGAGCCAGCGCTCCGCGTCCGCCGGCGTCGGCGCGATGACCGCGAACAGACGCTGTGGCAGACGACGGGCGAGGGCCGACACCAGCAGGGCGGGACTCGATCCCGGCAGTCCGCCGAGTGCCACCCTCCCACCCGCGGCCGGCAGTCGCTCGGCAAGGCCGCGGGTGGCGGGGATTTCGTCGAGCCGGTCGAGCAGAAAGGCGAGCGACATCAGCGCGCCAGGGTCGCCGCGGCGAGCTCCCCAAACGCCAGCAGCACCGCGAGGAGCAGAAGGACCCCGCTGATATCCGCACGTCGCAGTCCGGCGAACGCGGCTTGCGCAAACGCACCGTCCTCCACCAGCTCCGCGCCGAGCGCCTCGCGGATGAGGCTACGGTCGGCCGGCGTGAGATCGGACTCCCGCGGATCCGGCCCGTAGACCGTCGCCCCCACCGTGTCGGCGCCGACCGTATGAAAGGCGACGCGGACGGCGCCTTCCCGCTCGGCGACGACCGTCTCTCCCTGCGCGAAGCGGTTGACGAGTGCGTCGAGAAACGGGAGAAAGGCCGGCGCGGTCGGGAGCAACGTCCAGGCGGTGTCGAGCCGGCTGCCCAGCAACACAATCCCCCCGGCGGCCACCGCCCACGGCTCGCCATTGATCCTGGCCAGCACGACACCGGTGTCGGTGCCCTCCAGCCGCAGCCGCCGCGTGACCGGTACACCGTCCAGACCGGCGCCCGCGATGAGACCCGGAGTCCCGGCCGGCCCGAATCGCCACCCCATCCCTCGCGCGGCCAGTGCTCGGTTCACCTGACCTGCCATGGCAGGATCCTCCGGCGGGACGACGACCGAGCCTCCGGCCGCGGGCCGGTCGGCGATCGTCACAGCGGTGCCTTCGGCAATCCGACGTCCCGCTCGCAATACCGCAAGCGCCGCTGCGACAAACGGCCCCGCTCCGGGACCGAACGCCACTCGGGCCGGCGGCGTCGCGTGCCAGACGATGGCGCGCTGGTCATCGCTGCGCAGCTCGTCGGGCTCCAGGGTCACCTCCCCCACCCACCAACCCGGCCGGGAGTCTTCCAATGGAAGGGTCACCGTTGCGCCGACGGTCGCCAGCGCCCGGCCGAGGTCCGAGTCGCGAACGCGCAGCGTGACCGCTACCTCCCCGGATCCCGGTGTGCCGCCCACGGTGACGACGGCGACCCCTGGCGTCGCCCGCGCCACGGCGATCCCCCGATTCTGTGGGGCCGGATGCGGGGCGAGCGCGACCACCCGGACTCCAGGCGGTGCGGTGATCCGACCGGCCGCAAGCGCGGTACGCTGCAGATCGCTCACCACTTGGACTTCGCGTACAACCGCGCGGTCGCTGCCCACCACCTGCACCGCGGCACGTACGCCGGCCACAAGGTCCAGGCGGCGCGCATCCGCCGTGGCACTGTCCACGGCGGCGAGCAGCGCGTCGCGTCCTCCGGCCCGGACGATCCCATCTGCGAGCACCAGCCACAACCGGTCGTCCGCGCTTGCCCGCAGCAGCACCGCGCGGGCCGCTGCTTTCAAGCGATCGAGCGTGACCTGACCGCCCGTTACCGCCCCTGACGAGAGCGAGTTGTCGAGGATCAGCGCCAGCGCCGCGGGAGGATGCGCAGCGCCCGCCCCACGGGCGGGAACGAGCGGGCGCGCGGCGGCGAGCACGAGGGCCACGATCAGGGCCGTGCGCAGCAATAGCAGCAGGAGGTGGCGCAAGCGCAGCCGCCGGGCGCTGCGCCGCTCAGCCTCGCTCAGGTAGCGCAGCGGCGGGAACTCGATTTCGGGCGGGACGCGGCGCTGGAACAGGTGCAGCAACGCGGGAATCGCCGCCGCGATGATGCCAAGCAGGGCCAGGGGATGCAGGAAAATCACGTGAGACGGCGCAACACGCGGCCAAATGGTTCGTCGGTCGTCACGTCGTGATACGCGATCCCATGACGGCGGCACGCGGATCGCCAGGCAGAGATCTCGTGCTGGACCGCGTCCCGATAGGCCCGGGCCAGCTCTCGCGGCCGCACGACCAAACTCTCCTCGGATTCCGGGTCGCGGAACCGAACTTCGGGCGGGCCGGAGAGCGAGCGTTCCGCCGGATCCATGAGGTGCAGCACGACGACCTGGTGTCCGCGATGACGGAGGAATCGCAGCGCCACCAGGGCGAGGCTGCGGTCCAAGAGCAGGTCGGAGATGAGGATGACGAGACCCCGCCGCACCAGGAGCGAGGTCACCTGCCGCAGCGCGGCTTCGGCCGCCGTGCCCCGACCTTCAGGGAGCGCTACGATCCCGCGCAGCAAGCGCCGCCACTGCCCGGATTTCACCCGCGGCGCGATCACTTCGCGCACGGCGTCGTCGAAGGTGATGAGCCCGGTCGCGTCTCGCTGGCGCAGCAGAATCAATCCCAACGCCGCAGCCAATCGCTGAGCGTACTCCCGTTTCGACAGGCGCTCGGGGGCCCCACGCCATGACATGGACCGGCTGGCGTCCAGCAGGATCATGGCCCGGAGGTTCGTCTCCTCCTCGAACTGCTTCACGAACAGGCGGTCGGAGCGCGCCAGGATACGCCAGTCGAGGTAACGCGGCTCGTCGCCCGGTTGGTACGCGCGGTGCTCGATGAATTCGACCGAGAACCCGCGGAAGGGGGACCGATGGAGCCCTGAGAGAAAGCCCTCGACAACACCTTGGGTGATGATCTCCAACCCGCCGAGTCGCGCCACCTCAGTGGGATCGAGCAGGTCGAGTCGCTCTCGAGGGGTCATGGCTCGCGGAAGGTAGGGGCGGTCGGCTGTCCGTGGTAGAGGACATTCGGCTCCACAGTGGGTCCGACGTCGCGATGTATCCAGTTGCAGAGTAACATCTTAGATCGCGACTTCGGGTGGCACGTGGCATGCCCTTGTGAGCGGACGGAGGTCTTATGCTCGTAACCATGATGATGATCACCGCCCTCGGCGGCCGTTCCGGCCCCGCGACTCCAGTCGCCGGCGCCAATCCTGATCGCCCCCGCGTGGAAGTCTGGACCAACCGCGGAGACGACCCGTTTCACACCGGCGAAGACGCCCGTGTGTACCTGCGGGCCGACCGCGATGCCTACGTCGCCCTGTTCCGGGTCGACACGGACGGCCGGGTGCGTGTGCTGTTCCCGCGCGACCCGTGGGACGACAGCTTCGTCCGAGCCGGCCGCGAGTTCGCGGTCGGCAGAGGCCGCAACGACGACGCGTTCGAAATCGACGATTACCCCGGCGTCGGCTACATCTTCGCGGTCTCGTCGGCCGATCCATTCGACTTCGACCCGATCACGAGCGGCGACCATTGGGACTACCGGGTGATCGCCGACGGCCGTGTTCGCGGTGACCCGTATGTGGCCCTCACCGACTTGGCTGAGCGGATCGTGTCGTCGGGGGATACCGATTGGGACTACGACATCGCCCCCTATTACGTGGAGCGGCGGTACGACTACCCACGGTTCCTGTGCTATGACTGTCACAGCTACGCGACCTTCTCCTATTGGAACCCGTACGCCTATTCCTGTGTGCGCTTTCGAATCGTGGTGTTCGACGACCCCTACTACTACCCCTATCGCTACTACGGTGGCAGGCGCGTCGTCTTCACCCGGCCGCTGCGGCCCCAGCCCCGCTTCATCTTTAAGGATCGGAACGGAGTCAGGGACGACCGGTTCGTCACCCGTGAGCGCGAGCGCCCGGTGAACGACAACGGGCGGAGGGGAGTGCGCGGCGCCGACCTGGGCGGTCGCGGCTCGGTCCCCGTCCCGAACGTGATTCGACGGCAGCGCCCAGACCGTCCCAACGGCAACGATGCCCGTCCCGAACGCCCGCGGTCCGCTGATCCGCGCGATCGGAACGATCAACGCGGTTCCCGGCGGGAGGAGCCGGCACGGCGCCCCGCGAGCGAAGATCAAGGGCGCCCCGAGGAGCGTCCGCGAGTCGGCGAGGAGCGCCGCCGGCCCCCGGTGGAGCGGCCCGATCCGCCGGCGCGCCAGGGCGAGGAGCGTCGCGATCGGGGGCAGGACCAGCGCGGCACGCCGCGGGATACTCCACAGCGCCGCCCGCAGGCCGACCCGCGCGCTCAGCCACCCGCTCCACGGGAGGCCCCGCGCGCGGAGCCTCGTCGGGGACGTGATCCCGCCCCGTCGGGGGGAAAGCCCCAACAGAAGCCCGAGCTGCGCCGTCGACGGCCATAGTGGCTGCGCCGCTTACAACTCGCTGACGCGCTCGTCCGTAGTCGCCCGCGGACGGGCGCGCTAGTTTGTGGCCCGGGGAACCCGCCATCCGGGCCAGTCGCCCGTCACCGCCTTGGAGAACCGAAAATGCGCCACATCAGCGTCATACCGCTCGCGGCCGCCCTCGCGTGCAGCACTGGCCAGGGATCGTCGCCGGCCGCAGCCCCGGTCCCGGCAGCGGCGCCCGCCGCGCCCGCCGGCGTCGCATCCATAACCGCAGCAGACGTCCGCCAGCGTATTTATCGGATCGCGGACGATTCGATGCGCGGTCGAGCGACACCGTCCCCTGAGCTCGAGAAGATGGCGGGGTACGTGGCCGCCGAGTTTCGACGCTTCGGTCTGACTCCGGCGGGTGACAGCGGTGGGTACCTGCAGCGATATCCGCTCAACGTGTACGAATCCGTCGCCGAGAGCGCCGCCGTCTGGGCGAGCGGCGCGGCTTCAGTGCGCTGGATGCTCGGGCAGGACATGAAGTTCATCCAGGGGGCGCCCATCGCCGATCGGGTGGCTGAGGGAGCGATCCTCGTCACCGGCACGCCGCAATCAGGAGGCGGACTCGATTCGGCGACGGTCACGGGAAAGATCGCCCTCGTCCCCATCGGCGCGACCGGGTTTGCCGGAGCGACCGACTTACTCCAGCGCCACCCGGCCGCGATCGTAGTAGTCCTGGAACTACCCGATGCTGCCTGGGCTCAGCTCCCCAACCAGGAAGCAGGACGAGTGGTGGAGAACCCCAATGCGGGCGGTGGCGTAGTGGTTCCCCCGATCCTCGCCATTCGCGCAGCGGGCGCCCAGGCATGGCTCGCCCGCGCAGGAGTGAACCTCGATTCGGCGCGGGCGGCAGCCACGGGACCGCTCGCGGCACGCGCGATCGCCGGTCTGGCCATTCACGTCACCCTGCCCCGGCGACTGCTGCAGCGGACGGACGCGCCGAATGTCGTGGGTATCCTCGAGGGATCCGACCCGGTGCTCAAGCACCAGTACGTCGTGTTCAGCGGCCACATGGATCACATCGGCACGCCGTCAGACGGCGAAGGCTGCTCCCCGAAGGGCGCCGACTCGATCTGCAACGGCGCCGACGATGATGGCACGGGGTCGGTCGCCGTGCTCGAGCTGGCGGAGGCGTTCGCGTCTGCACCGGCTCGACCCAAGCGCTCCCTCATCTTCCTGACCGTGAGCGGCGAGGAGCGGGGGCTCTGGGGAAGCGGGTACTTCGCAGACCATCCAACGGTACCGATCGACAGCATTGTGGCGGATCTGAACAGCGACATGGTCGGCCGATCCGATACCCTGCGGGACTCGATGGTTGTGATCGGTCGGGAGCACTCCGACCTGGGCACCACGCTCGACCTCGTGGCGACGGCGCATCCCGAGTTGCGCATGACCCCAGTCGGCGACCGGTGGCCGCAGGAGAATCTCTACTTCCGCTCGGATCACTACAACTTCGCGCGGAAGGGTATCCCCATTCTTTTTTTCACGAGCGGACTGCACCCGGATTATCACCAGGTGAGCGACACTCCAGATAAGATCGACACCGAGAAGGAAGCGCGGTTCGTGAGGCTGGAATACTATCTGGGCGAGACCGTGGCGAACGCCGCCCAAAAGCCGCAATGGAACCCGGACAGCTACAGGAAGATCGTCCAGGGTGGCGGACATTGAGCGCCGGCTCATCCCGATGACGCTCGACCTCTATACCCGACACAAGACGGAATACGCCGCGAAACTCTCCCCGGTGTTGCTGCGCGTCGGAGCGGCGAAATACTTGACGGTGGCCGGTCGCGGCGATCCCGACGGGACGGCGTTCGGTGTGGCCGTCGGGACGCTCTACGGCGCCGCATTCACGATCAAGATGGCCCGCAAGTCGCGTGGCCGGGACTTCCGGGTCGCGAAGCTCGAGGGGCTCTGGTGGGGCGGCCGGCGCGGCCGCCTGCTCATCGAGTCCCCGCCCCGAACCTGGCGCTGGAAGGTGATGATCCGCGTGCCGCCGTTCGTGACCCCCCGTGATCTCCTGGCCGCCGGACGCACGCTGGCCGCACGAGGGCGGGCGGCCCCCGTCCCCGTCCGGCTGGAAACGCTGCGTGAAGGGAAATGCGTCCAGATGCTGCACCGCGGCCCTTACCGGGAGGAGCATGCCTCCATCGCCGCCATGACGGCCTTCGCACGCGCCCACGGAGTCCGGCCGCGCGGGCGCCACCACGAGATCTACCTCTCCGACCCCCGACGCGTCGCTCCAGCGAAGCTGCGAACTATTCTACGGCAGCCGGTGCGTTAGGCGGCCTCGACCCCCAGCAGGGCGGCGTTCGTTTTCGCCCGCCGCAGCAGGCCCAGTAGATTCTCCATCCCTTGCGCCGTCGGGAGTGTGACCAGCCGACGGCGCAGCTCCTGTCGCGCCGCCACGACGACCGGCGCCGCAAGGAGCTCCTCGCGTCGCGTGCCGCTCGCCGCGACGTCCACGGCGGGGTAGATCCGCCGGTCCGCCAGCTCACGCGTGAGGCGCAGCTCGGCGTTGCCAGTCCCTTTGAACTCCTCGAAGATCACATCGTCCATTCGGCTTTCCGTCTCGACCAGCGCGGTGGCGATGACGCTCAACGATCCCCCATCGGGCACCGCTCGGGCGGATCCGAAGAGCGCCTTGGGCTTCGCCAGCGCGTTCGCGTCCAGGCCGCCGGACATGGTGCGGCCGCTGGAACGGCCGGCGGTGTTGTGCGAGCGCGCCAGCCGGGTGAGCGAGTCGAGCACGATCACCACGTCCCGGCCCAGCTCCACTTGACGTCGCGCGTGCTCGAACACCATGTCCGCCACCGCGACGTGCCGCTCGTGCGGCAGGTCGAAACTGGACGCTACGACTTCGCCCCGTCCCCAGTCGATCATCTCGCTCACCTCTTCGGGACGCTCGTCCACCAAGAGAATGAGCAGCTCGGTGTCTGGATGATTCAGCGCCACCCCCTCGGCCACGGCCTGCAGGACGATCGTCTTGCCGGCTTTCGGTGGGGAGACGATGAGCGCGCGTTGACCGAATCCCAGTGGGCACACGAGGTCGATGACACGCTGGATGTCACCGGTGCGTGGACTCTGGGGCGTTGCCGTCTCCAGATGGAGCGGCCGCGCGGGATGGACTGCACCAAGGTTGGCGAATTCGGGACGCTCGCTCAGCCGTTCCGGAGACATCCCGTTGACGCTGACGACCCGGCCGTGCTCGACCACGACCGCATCGCCGCGGCGCAGGCCCGGCAAGTGCACGGACTGGTCGCCGCGGGCGGGGAGGTAGCTGTTGGCCGCCAGTCGCACAGCGCCGCCGCCCTTGGGAGCGGGATCGAACCAGCCGGTAATTGGTGGCAGGGGAAGACCTCAGAGGAAATATGCTATCGGCCGTCGGCTATCGGCAGGGTGCACCAGCCCGGACCGGCCGATAGCCGATAGCTTATCTTCCCCGCCACATGCGCCAAGCCAACATCCGCAACTTCTGCATCGTCGCCCACATCGACCATGGCAAGTCCACCCTGGCCGACCGGTTGATCGAGCTGACCGGCACGCTCGACAAGCGCCTGATGCGCGAGCAGGTGTTGGACACGATGGACCTGGAGCGGGAGCGCGGCATCACGATCAAGCTGAACGCGGTGCGGATGAACTACCACGCGCGCGACGGCCAGCTCTACGAGCTCAACCTGATCGACACGCCGGGCCACGTGGATTTCACCTACGAAGTCTCCCGCTCACTCGCCGCCTGCGAAGGGGCGATCCTGGTGGTCGACGCGTCGCAGGGCATCCAGGCGCAGACGCTCTCCAACCTCTTTCTGGCGCTCGACGCAGGGCTCGAGATCATTGCGGTGCTCAATAAGATCGATCTTCCCGGCGCCGAGCCCGACCGGCGAGCCCAGGAGATCCACGAGCTCATCGGCGCGAAGGCGGAGGAGATTCTCCGGATTTCGGCCAAGGACGGGACGGGGGTTCCGGAAGTCCTCGAGGCGGTGGTCCACCGGGTCCCCGCCCCGAGGGGGGAACCCGACGCGCCGTTGCGCGCGCTGATCTTCGATTCCTACTACGACCGCTACCGCGGCGCGATTCCCAGCATCCGGGTCGTGGACGGCCGTGTGCTGCCCGGAATGAAGATCGCCTTCGGTGCGCACAAGGACGATCTCTACGAAATCGACGAGGTGGGCTACCTGCAGCTCGGCCACAAACCGACCGAGCAGCTGGAAGCAGGAGAGGTCGGCTACTTCATCGCCAATATCCGGGGGGTCCAGGAAACGCGGCCGGGCGACACCGTACTCGACGCCGCGCACCGCGAGACCCCCCTGCTTCCCGGCTACCGGGAGATCCAGTCGATGGTGTTCGCGGGGCTCTACCCCACGAACGCCGAACAGTACGAGGAGCTGCGCGACGCGCTGGCCAAACTCCAGCTGAACGACGGCTCGCTCCACTACGAGCCCGAAACCTCCATCGCCCTTGGCTTCGGTTTCCGCTGCGGCTTCCTCGGCCTGTTGCACATGGAGATCGTGCGCGAGCGGCTGCAGCGCGAATTCGATCTCGACCTGATCTCCACCGTACCGAACGTCGAGTACCACGTCTACAAGTCCGACGGCTCGATGGATCTCGTCGAGAACCCGAGTGCGATGCCCCACGGCTCCGGGGTGGAGCGGGTGGAAGAACCGTTCGTGAAAGCCCGGATCCTGGTGCCGGCAGACTACATCGGCGCCATCATGAAGTTGGGGCAGGACCGGCGCGGCGTGTACCTGGGTATGCATTACGTGGATCCGACCCGCGTCGAGTTCACGTTCGAATTCCCGCTGGCGGAGATCATCCTCGACTTCTACGACAAACTGAAAACCGTGTCGCGCGGCTATGCATCGCTCGACTACGAATTCCTGAGCTACCGGCCGAGCGAGCTCGTCAAGCTCGATCTGCTGTTGAACGGCGAAGCGGTGGACGCATTCAGTGTGATCATCCATCGCGACAAGGCGTACGAATGGGGGCGCAAAATCGCCGAGAAGCTGAAGGAGCTGATCCCGCGGCAGCTGTTCGAGGTGATCATCCAGGCCGCCATCGGCAGCAAAGTGATCGCGCGCGAGTCTATCCGCCCGCTGCGCAAGAACGTCCTCGCCAAGTGCTACGGCGGTGACGTCACCCGCAAGCGCAAGCTCCTGGAGAAGCAAAAAGAAGGAAAGAGACGGATGAAGCAGGTCGGGACCGTGGAAATTCCGCAGGAAGCCTTCCTGGCGGTGCTGCAGGTCGACTAGCGGCCTTGCGGTCCGCTCCCCCAGACGGTACATGGATGGATCCTCGCCGCCCGACGTTGCTTGAGGGGGCGACGACATTCCCGCGAGGTTCAGTGGCCGTCGCTCGCGCATCCCACATCGGGAGCGTGCTGCTCGTCACGGTAGCCTGGACAGTCGGGTTTCCCCCCGGCTCGACGCGAAACGCGAGCGCCCAATCAACGCTCGATCCGAGCGTGGGCGGCCGCACCGCTTCTCTCGGACAACCAATCCGGTGGCATTGGCAAATCGGGCTCGGCACCGGGCTCTACTTGGTTGGCCCGTCCAACAACCTCATGGTTCGGGCGGCCGGTGGCGCGTATTACTCCCCGCTGAATCCGATCACAAAGGTCTCGGAGATCGGGATGGAGGCGTACGTCGGCGCGCGTGGCAGCAAGGCCGACGGCGGTGTGCGCGCCATATTCCAGGTCCCCTACTTGAGCGCCGGCCTCGGGGCGGACTACAACCTGCGGGACGGCCGGCTCGACATGCTCGTCACCGCGCACACGCCGGTGCGTCGCGGCGGCCTGCTGACTCGGGGCACGATGCTGCGTCTCGACTGGTACCCGCTGCGGAGCCACAGCTTTACGCTCGGCGTGTCGGCACCGCTGGGCGACCCGCTCGCCGGCCGCAACCGGCCGCTCCGAGACTTCGTCGTCGTCGCCCGGCCCTTGAATACGCCGCCCCCGCACCACGCGACCGATCCCGCGCTCCATGCGGTGATCGACAGTCTGCGGGTCTCGGCCGAGTGGATCCGGCGGATGGTCGCGCCGTTTCTCGATCAGGATGGCCGCAGTGAGCGCATCGCCGTGGCGCGCACCACGCGGTACGTCACTGAGCTCCGCGACCATCTCGCGACGCGGAGTGTCGAGAGTGAAGTGCGCTTCTTTCACGGCCAGCTCGCGCGAGCGTTCGCCATCGCGTCCGGAAGCGATTCCGCCGGGCGAGAGCTGGCGCAGTGGTGCCGCAAGATCCTGCTCGACGAAGTGCTCCTCCCCTACGACGGCCTGCTCGGGCGTAAGAAACGCTACGACACGCTGCGGGGGTTGAGTCTCGCGGCCCGCGGGCGGTTCGGGCAGTGGGTCGCCTCGAACACTCCATTGCCGGCGGACCAAGGCGAGGTCGTCCTGTTTGCCTTCGAAGCCGTGACCGAGATCCTCGAGGGTGTGCGACAGAAGGCCGCGAGGGAATGGGACGACCCTCGGCTGGTGTGGTTGCCGCTCCAATACGCCCTGGTCCCCGAGCAGTACGACGAGCAGGGCGAGCTCGACGCTCTGGTCGAGCAAGCCACTCGCGTACAGTTCACCGATCACAACCGTCTGACCTACGTCGCCAATCTGCAGTTTCTGTGGCAGCTGCGCCGGATGATCCGTGAGACCCGGGATTATCACGTCCTCTGGATTCACGATTTCCCGGCGCTGGACTCGGCGCAGGCGATCGATTGGGCGTCGCTGACAGTCGTGGAGGGTTACCTGACGGCGCTCGCGGCGCGGGTCGAGGCCTACGACTCCACACTCACTCTCCCATCGTATTTCATCTTCCTCGACCAGCACTACTACGAGCAGCGGAAGTCACGGATCCTGATGACCGTGCTCGAGGATCCGCTGCGCGCGTCCCCACAGCTCCCACACGGCACGGCGCAGGATTCGGCGCAGCTGGCGAGCGCGCTGGCGCGCCTTCGCGCCGCGGTGCAGAACTCGCGCGTGCTGCAGGCCGAGGGCCGGGAATACGGCGACGCCTGGCTGCGCAATCGGATCAAAGTGCACGTGAACATCACCAACCGCGTCGACGCGTCCTTCTGGAGCGGCGGTGTCGTCTCGAGCGTCTTCGGCTATCCGGATGACGTGATGCGCGATCACCGCAAGATCTCTTTCCGCGACGTCAGCGAGGACAATCCCTTCGACGGCGTGGCGATTCTCACGGGCATGGGCGTAGGCAAGCAGTACCTCGGCCCAGGGTGGGACGACCGTTCGCTGATTCTTGTCGGCCCGGCGTTGCTGCAGTTCAGACAGGCTGCGCGTGAGCTGTTGATCAGCCAGGGCGTGCCCGAATCGAGCCTCCCGATGCAGTTGCGAGAAACGCGTCCGTCGGCCGAAGGGGCCGTGCTCCCGGCGCGGTTTGCGGCACTGCCCGATGCAGCCCGGTACGACGGGCGGGCCGCAGTGCTGGTCAACGGTACGGGCTTTCTGCCCAAGCCCCTGAACGTCGCCAAGGCGGTCCTCTACACCCTCATGCCGCCAGGTTCGGTCATCAAGGTCCCCGATTCGCTGTGGAACTCGGAGTTCTACGGAGGGCTACTCGTCGGCGCGTGTCTGCGCGGGGCCACGGTGCTCATCATCGCGCCGGCGCAACACAACGCGCCGAGCAACGGCTTCCCCCAGATGTCCCGGGCGCACGAGCTCCTGACGCGGCTGCTGATCGTGCGCCACGAGCTGGGCGCGGCGATTGCGGCGGCGGGCGGCGACCTGCGCACCGGACTCTATGCGCTCCCGGTCGACCAACACGGATTCGCGAGCCGGGCTGAGCGCTGGGCGCGCCAAGTCGACACCAACCCCATGCTCCGGGCGCTGCTGCCGTTCACCTCGACGCTCTTGCCGATGGTTGCAGAGGTTGGCCGGGCCTCCCTCGACTCCCAAAGCGCCTCGGGCGAACGGCCCAAACTGCATCAGAAGGTACAGTTCCTCGCCACTGGGCCCTTCTGGCGCGGGATCACCGCCTCGCCCGAGTGGACGGGATTCATGGCCACCTATCTGCGGTACCGCGCGGCCACCTATTCACCGCAGGGCACGGACTCGGTGGCCCAAGGGCTGGCGGATTCTCTGGAGGTAATCGCCGAGCGGCTGCTCGCCCCGGTCCGGGACACACCGCGGGCTGCCAGCTTTGCCATGCTCGGCTCGCAGAACCAGGACCCCCGCGGGATGTTCATGGACGGCGAGGTCGGAGTGCTGTTTACCGGTGCACAGTCGCTCGTGCCGTTGATCGATCTCGTGTTCATGGTCGGTACCGTCACCTGGGTGGACGATCAGGCGACCCTCGACCGGCTGATCCCGCCGGTCAGCGAGCTCCAACGCCGCATCGCGCGGATCGCGAAGGACGGCGTGTGAGACGCGCTGCCTGCCTCGGTCTCCTCGTCGGTGGTGTCGCGCTGCTGGGTCCGTTTCCGTTGGCGGGCCAGATCGGAGAGCTGCACCTCGGTGTGGTCGCGAGCTACGGCACCCCCGGAACCTACGGGCCCGGCGCCGGGCTCGTCCTCGGGATCGCGCCCGGCCGTCTGGTCTATGTCGGTGTCCGCTGGTCCTATCAGGTCGGTGCCACGACACTGCAGGTCAGGAACCGCGTTCAGTCCTTCGCTGCGGATCTCGGTGTGCAGATCCCCGCCGGGTCGCTCGAAGTCGTGCCCAGCCTGAGCCTGGGCGCCCTGCGGTACGCACAACGCGCCGGGGGGATCACCACAATCTCGACCGAGTTTCTGGCGGCGCCCGGCCTGTCCGTGGAGATCCCGGTGGCGCGGGTGGCGCTCATCCCGGAGCTGCAACTCTACCTGGCGGGCAGCCCCAATCTGCCGCAGCGGGTGACGCACCGCGGGCTACTCGCCTCGGTGAGGCTCGTGCTGCCAATCGAGGTCAGCCGATTCCGGTGGTAGTGATCGCGCGGAAGGACGGAGGCTCGCTCGTGAAGGTCGCCGCGCGCTTCGTGCTGCCGCTCGTGGCCCTCGTCACCGGCTCGCTCGCCGGCCAGACGCCCGCGCGTTGGCGGCACAGCGTGTTTCCCGCCGGCGTGAATCTCTCCGGCAACACGGGGCCGCAGGTCGGGATTGGGGTCGCCTATGCGCGTCAGGCGGATTCCCTCGCCCGGCGCCTTCTCGACGGAAGCATTGCCGCGACAGCCGGGTACGGTTTGCGCGGCAGCTGGTTCGGATCGCTGGCGCTCCGCGCCCCGGGGTTGTGGCCGGGGTGGCGCGTCGTGGGCACCGGGCTCGCCCAACGGGAAGCGCGGTTCGAGTTTCTGGGGGTCGGCAACGAAACCATCTACGACCCCGACTTGGTCAACGACAGCCAGCCGTACTTCTATAAGCTGCGCCGCACACGCTATTTGGCGGCGGTGGAAGTCACACGCCTACTCCCGTGGGGCCCGGGCGTCGCCATCGCCCTGGGCTACGCGCACACCCGGTTCGATTCCCTCCAGGGCCCGTCGCTCTTTCGCTCCACGTATGGCCCCACCGTGGTTGAAGCCGACAGGACGGCGCGGCTCACCCTGGTCCTCGACCGTCGCAGCAGCGAATACGATCCGCGGCGCGGATTCCTCATCGAGCTGAGCGTGACGACCGGTTCAGGCGGCGCCGGTTACACGCGGTACTCGAGCGTCGTCCGCGGTTACGTCCCGCTCGGCGCTCGTACCTGGGCCGCCGTGCGCTTCGCCGCGGCGCGGTCGCGCGGGCGTCCGCCCCTCAGCGCCGGTTTCGAATTCCCGACGTGGGAAGGCTCGATCGACATCCTCGCCGGGCCATTGTCACATCGCGGGCTGCGCTCCCAGCGGTTCGTCGGCCGAGAC
>JBGPIW010000018.1:0-15597 GCA_041485045.1 Gemmatimonadota bacterium
CAGCGGCCAGCAGCCACACCTACCGAGACGTTCGTCGACACGACCGTCCCTGTGGCGTTGGCGCAGTCACGCGCCATCGACTCCGAAGGCTATTCTCAGGGGCGGGCACAGTCGCGACGAGACGAGGCGAAGCTGCCGGCAAGCCCCGCATCCGGCCTCGCGCTCCGAGAGCGGACCGCGCCTGCCGCCGGGAGTGAGCGGGCACAGACCGAGCCACCCACGGTAGCGACGGGCAAGGTGGCGTCCCAACTGGCGGCGGAGCCATCGCCACCCACTCTGCGCGGAGCGGCAGCGGCAGCTCCCGCGGCAGCCGACAACGCCATCGTCCTCACCCGGCCGGACCGCCTGAAGGATCTGGCAATACATCGAATGTCGACGACCTGGCCGATCATTGAGCCAACGCGGGCGCGGGATCTCCTGGGGGAGGAGCCGGCGACGATTCCCGGCTACCCGGTCCACACGCTGCGGAGCAATCCGGCCGTCCTGTCTGAAATCGTCGTGGAGCAGGTGGTCGACAGCGGGGTCGTGCTGCTGTTCGAGCGGCGCAGCGATCCGGTCGTGCGTGACGCGCGCCAGCGCGCGCTGGCGGGAAGCGCCGCGACCGACTCGAACGAGCGGCTCGCCCGCTACGTTCGCTCGCTGCGCATCGAGATTGCGGGGGCACTCACTGCGGATTCGCTGAGCAAGCTGCTGGGCTTGATCAGGTAGCGGGCTCGCCCCCGCCTCGGCGCCAGGCGATCAGCTCGGCCACGATGCTCACGGCGATCTCCTCAGGAGTCACCGCGCCGATCGGGAGCCCCACAGGGACCCGGACGCGCCGCAACGCCTCGGCGGGGACCCCTGACCGCTGCAGCGCCTGTGTCACGACGGCCCGCTTGCGCCGGCTCCCCAACAGTCCGACGTAGCTCGCGGGGGATGAAGCCACGCGTTCCAGGATCACGGCGTCATGGCGGTGTCCCCTGGTGGCGATGACGATCGCATCGGCCGGCTGGACCGGCAGCGCGGCCAGTGCCTCGGACACCGACGCGGCCCGGACCACGACTTCCGCCGGATACCGAGCGGCATCGGCGAACTCCGGGCGATCGTCCACAACAACGACCCGGAATCCAGCGGTGTACGCGGCGAGCGCGACCGCCCGCCCCACGTGCCCGGCGCCGAAGACGATCACGCGCGGCGCCAGCGTGAGTCGCTCGATCAGGGTTCGCTGATCCACCGACAGCGCGGCTGCCGGCTCGTGTGGCTCGACCGGGCCCGCCGCGAACCGTTTTATCGGTCCGGAGGACCAGTCGAGCCCCGTGGTGAGGGTGCCTGATGCCGCACCCGCCGCTTCCTCGAGTGCGTGGACATAGCTCGGATCGGGCACGAGTGGCTCGACCACGATGTGCACCGTCCCACCACACGACAGTCCCAGATCGCCGGCGAGATCGGCGTTGAGATGGTGGGTCCGGATGATCGGACCGCGCGCTCGGGCCGCCGCCGCCGCGTCGATCACGTCGGCTTCGACGCATCCTCCACCCACGGAACCCTCGAGCCGTCCGGCCGGGCCGATCAGCATCTTGGTGCCGGCGGGAACCGGCGTTGAGCCCGACGTATGTGCGACGGTGGCCAGGGCACCCCCGCCCCCCGCGCGGGCCAGCTCGGCCGCCGCACGCCAGACGCTCATGGTACGGGCAGCTCCTCGAGCCTGGCCACCGCGCGCCGCAGATGGGGGATCACGATCGAGCCGCCCACGACGAGTGCCACGGCGAATGCGTCGTAGAACTCGGGGTCGCTCACCCCTTCTTCGCGACAGCGCACGAGATGGTAGGTGATGCAGTCATCGCAGCGGAGCACCATCGAGGCAACGAGCCCCAATAGCTCCTTGGTCTTCGACGGCAGCGCACCCGGCTCGTAGGCGCGCGTGTCGAGGGCGAAGAAGCGATTGATGGTGACGTTGTCCGCCGCGAGGATGGCGGCGTTCATTTTTTCCCGGAAGTGCCGGAAGGCCTCCAGGGTCTCCGGTGTTTCGCTCATGTGGAAAAACTAAGCTCCCGGAGCGGAATCCGCCCCGGGAGCGCGCCATCGCCCTCGCGAACGTCAATTGACCGTGATGGTCCCGTGCATGCCGGTCGGCGGCGCTCCGTCGAGCCCGTGGATCTTGCAGAAGTACAGGTAGGTCCCAGGCGTGGCAAACGTGTGCACGAACGTCGTGCCCCCGGGAACATTGTTGCTGTCGAAGACATCGGTCGAGCCCGTTGCGCTGGTGACCGTGTGAGTGATGGCGTCACCGTTCTTCCATGTGACCGCCGTGCCGTGCGTGATCGTCAGTGTCGCCGGGCTGAACTGCGAGCCTGCCATACAGACCTGAGTCGCCGTCGGGGTGCAGCCGCCACCGCCGCCGCCGCCCCCGTACGTCGGACTATTGCCACAGGCCGCCCCTGTTGCGATCACTGCCAGTGTCACCAAGCGAATGTGCATGACTCATCCTCCGGAGTTTGCGGTCGCCCAATTGCGTCCCGTCATACCCACAGTACGCAGTCGAGGTCCGCGCCGGATGGGTTAGGAGGTGGGTTGTCTCCGTCGTCGATGCACGACGCAGGCTAGTGGCCGTGCTCCCGCTCGAGGGTGTCGGCCGCGAGCCGGGGGGAGATCATCGGATAACGCCCGGCGAACCAACTGTAGGACAACGCATACAGACCCCCAAAGAGCAGCACGGCGCCGAGCTCGGGAACGCCGAGCGCCGGACCCGCGCCGCCGTTCACCGACGGGACGATCTCGTAGTACCGCTCTAGCCAGATGCCCGCGATGCTCAGCACGGCGATACCCAGCAGCCAGGCCGATGACTTCTTCGGTTTCTCGCCCAGCAGGCCGATGAACGGGATCAGAAACACCATCAGGAACACGGCCACGCCGACCGGCCGCCACGGCCCCCACAGCCGGTAGAAGATGAAGTACGTCTCGTCCGGCAGATTGCCGTACCAGATCACGAGAAACTGGGCGAACATCAGATAGGCCCAGAACACCGTGAAACCGAAGCACAGCTTGGCAAGGTCGTGCTGCTGCTTGCGGGAATAGAGATCACCCAGCTCCATGCGCTGGCGCATCCGGATGCTCACGACGGCGAGCCACATCAGCGCGCAGAGGAAACTGCCCATGAAGTAGAACGCGCCGTAGAGGTTGCTCACCCACCGATGCGCGAGCGACATGATGGTGTCGAAGGCGATCAGACTCAGTCCGAATGCGAAGGCGATCGCCACCAGCGCTGCGTCGCGTGTGATCAGGCCCCGCTCCGCTTCGGTGGGATCCACGGGTTTTCCCGTGGCGAGCTCGGCCACGTCCGGGGCCACGTCGGCCCGCACGAACCGCCACGAGAGCCACGTCATGGCGATGAGCACGGCACCGTCGCGGAGATAAAACCACGTCGGCGAAAGCCACCACCCAATATCGGTCCGGGGCTCGTTGACCCATGGGTAGATGTGGGCCCGCCCCACGTACGACACCAAGAAGAGCACCACGGCGACCGGGAGAAACGCAACCGATGCTTCGGCAAAGCGGATCACCAGGCCCGACCAATGTCCCTTGGCCAGCTTTTGCGAGGCCGCGACCACGACACCGGCCTGGGCGAGGCCCAGCCAAAACACGAAGTTGAAGTGGTAGGCGGACCACACCCGGTCGGCGTGGCCCTTGACGCTCAGCATGAGCAGGACGATTCCGACGGCGGTCGCCCCCAAGCCGACCGCCCGGAACGATCCAACGGGGAAACCGCGCGCTTTTTGCGCCAGCTCAGTGCGCCGCGAAACTGTGGCGGCGCTCATCGGCCGCCTCCGATCCGGGCCTGCTCCTGCAACGAGCGTACGTAATTGACGAGGTCCCAGCGATCGTTGCCGTGAATCTTGTCGCCGTAGATCGGCATGAGGCCCCGGCCCATGCTGGGCGCGTGGATGATGACGCCGTAGATGTATCCGTCGCTCCGTCGACTCACGGTGTCGGTGACGAGCGAGCGCACGCCGAAGAACGGGCCACCGGCAGCGGCCGAGATCGGTCCGTCGCCCTTGCCCGCGTCGCCGTGACAGACGAGGCAATACGTCTCGTACACCCAGCGCCCGCGGTTCAGCGACTCGGCCGTGCGGGTGCGCGTGTTGGTGACGCGATCGGCCGACGCCACGCCCACCGAATCCCGCTCCAGGCCGGTCACGGGCACAGTGCCGGGCACCGTCGGCCGCGGCATCGCATAGGGGCGAATGCTGCGCTGGTGCCGCATGGTGGCGAACCAGCCGACGTGATGGACGACATAGTCCGGATCGCATGCTGCCAGCCCGAGGGCGAGCACCACGAGCGCGAGGGGCTTACGCACGGCGAACCTCCTCGGCGCCGGACCCCTTCAGCAACCCTTCCAGCGGACCGGCCTGATCGGGCGTGCAGCGCACGAAGATCCCGAACTTGTCGTTGGTGAACCGCGGGTCATAGGCGATGGTGCCCTGGTGCCGCGAGGCGAGCAGCGCGTTCAGGATGAGCCCCAAGATCGTGGTCAGGGCGCCGAAGAGCACGGTCATCTCGAACATGATGATCACGTAGGGCAGGATCGAGCCGACCGGCTTGCCGCCCACGACCACGGGCCAGTCGTACGACATATACAGCGTGAGCCACGCCCCAATGCCGCACCCCGTGATCCCGCCGATCAACGTCCACATGCGGACGGGGCTCGTCGGATGGTCCAGGGCGTTCTCCAGCTCATGCCGCGGAATCGGCGAGTACACGGTGAGCGCTTCCCCGTGACCACCCGCCTTCAAACGGCCGATGGCATCGACCGCGGCATCGAGGTGCCCGAAGACGGCCAGGACGCCCGGCGTCTGCGGCGGATGGAAAATGTCGGTCAGAACCTTGGGGAGCATCACGCGACCCTCCCCTTGCCGAGCTTCGGCGGCGGCAGGACTTCCTTCACCTCGGAAATCGAGACTGCGGGGAAGTTCTTCACGAACAGCAGGAACCACATGAAGAACCAGCCGAAGCTGCCCGCCATGATGCCCCAATCGGCCCAGGTCGGGTTGTAGCCCCCGTTGGCCCAGTGCTCGTAGGGCTCACCGGCCAGCGACACGACGATGATCACGAAGCGCTCGAACCACATCCCGATGTTCACGAAGATCGAAATGACGAACAGCCCGGTGATGTTGGTGCGGATCTTCTTGAACCACAGCAGCCACGGCAGCAGGCCGTTGCAGATGTTCATGGTCCAGCTCGCCCACCAGAAAGAGCCGAAGGCGCGGAACCAGAACCCGGCCCGCTCGTCGGCGTTTCCGCCGAACCAGGCGACGAAATTCTCGGTGACGTAGGAAAAACTGACGATCAGCCCCGTGAACAGGCACAACTTCGCCAGATTCTCGAAGTGGCGCACGGTGATGATGTCTTCCAGGTGGAACAGGCGACGGATCGGGACGAGCAGCGTGATCACCAGCGCCACGCCCGAATAGATGGCGCCCGCCACGAAATACGGAGCGAAGAGCGTCGCGTGCCACCCGGGGACGATCGCCATCGCGAAGTCCCACGACACCACGCTGTGCACCGACAGCACGAGGGGAGTGGCGAGCGCCGCGAGATAGAGGTACGCCCGCGTGTAATGGCGCCACTGCTCGTTGGTGCCGCGCCAGCCAAGCCCCGTGATCGCGTAGAGCTTGCGGCGCCACCCGGTCGCCACGTCGCGGACCGCGGCGATGTCGGGGATGAGCCCCATGATCAGGAACACCGTCGACACGGTGAAGTACGTCCCGATCGCGAACTCGTCCCAAATGAGCGGGGATTTGAAGTTGGGCCAGAGTCCGCGCTCGTTCGGGTACGGAATCAGCCAGTAGAAGTACCACTGCCGCCCGATGTGGATGAGCGGGAAGAGACCCGCGGTCATCACGGCGAAGACGGTCATCGCCTCGGCGGTGCGGTACACGGCGGTGCGCCAGCCGGACCGGAAGAGGTACAGGATGGCCGAGATGAGCGTGCCCGAGTGGGCGATACCCACCCAGAACACGAAGCACGTGATGTAGACCGCCCAGTACACCGGGTGCGCGTAGCCCGCGAGCCCGAGTCCGTAGCGGAGAATGAACAACAGGCAGACGATACCGACCGACAGGAGGGAGACCGCCGCAGCGAGCAGCAGGTAGTAGCCCTTCCCCGGGTTGCCCAGTGTGCGGGCGATGGCGCGCGTGACGAAATCGTACGTCAAGCGGGTGGCGGACGTGGACGTGGTCGCGGTCGTGTCGGCCATCGTCTTACGCCTCGTTTCCCGCACCCGCGCTCACGCGGGCCAGATAGGTGATGCCGGGCTTGGTATTGAGGCGCGCGAGCACGTGGTAGCCGCGCGGGTCTTCCGCCAGCTGGTGCACCCGCGAGCGCGGATCGTTGAGATCACCGAACACGATGGCTTCCGATGGGCACGTCTGCGCGCACGCCGGCACGATCTCGCCATCCCGGACGGTGCGGTCCTCGAGCCGGGCGGTGTTCTGGGCGCCGCGGATGCGCTGGACGCAGAAGGTGCATTTCTCCATGACGCCCCTTTCGCGCACCGTCACGTCGGGATTGAGCTGCCAGGTGAGCGGCGCCGGGAAGGCGTCCCAGATCCCGCCCTCCTCCGCGTAGTTGTGCCAGTTGAAGACGCGGACCTTATAGGGACAGTTGTTGGAGCAGTAGCGCGTGCCGACGCAACGGTTGTAGACCTGTCCGTTCAGGCCGTCGGGGGTGTGATAGGCCGCGAACACCGGACACACCGGCTCGCAGGGCGCGTTGCCGCATTGCTGGCACAGCATCGGTTGCGTCACGGCCGAGACTGCGCCGGCCGCGGCCGGGCGGAAATAGCGCTCGATGCGCAGCCACGCCATCTCGCGACCGCGGACCAGGAGATCTTCGCCCACCGTGGCGACGTTGTTCTCCGCATAGCACGCCGTTACGCAGGCCGAGCACCCCGTGCATTTGCCCACGTCGATCGCCATCGCCCATCGCGGATGCTCGCCCGCATAGTTGCCGAGCGACGCCTTCTCGTGCTGCGCTTCGGACCACCCTTCTTCGGCGCCCCGCGCGTACTCAGGAACTTCCTCTACTTCGATCGCGTGTTCGCCGGCGTGCAGCTCGCGCGCGCGGTCGAGCGAGAGCACCGGAGCGATATCCTCGCCCAGGTGCCGGCCCGCTCCCTCGGTCGTCGCCAGGCGCCGATGGTCCGCCGTCTTGGCGACAGTCACCCCGACCACATGCGTGCGGCCGCCGTAGTCGTTCGCGTCTCCAGCGAGGAGATCGAAGGCATTGAACGACCGGTCCTTGGCATACCGTCCATATGCCTTGTGTCCCTGTCCCGTGGGCAGGGCCACGACGCCCGGTCGCACCGAAGGCGCGATCCACACCGGCGCGCTCACCGCGCCGGCCGATGACTTCACGATGACGACGTCGCCGCTCGCCACCTGCCACTTTTCCGCCGTTTCCGGATGCACTTCCACCCAGCCGTGCCAGGTGATCTTCGAGACCGGGTCGGGGAGCTCCTGCAGCCACGGCTTGTTGGCGCCGCGGCCGTCGTGCAGGACCGGATGAGGGAAGACCACGGCGACCGCGTCACCGGCGAGTGCCGGGGCCGCTGCCGTGACACCCGACGCCGACGCCGCGAGCCGGACGGCGCGCACGGGGGCATCGCCGTATACGCCGCCGTGTTGCAGCGCACCGCTCCACCACTCGTCGAAGGTCGTCCCGCCCCCGAGTCGCTGATGGAGCGCCTCCCATTTCACCTGCAGGTAGGTCTTGAACAGGCCTGCCTTCCCCGCCACCCGCAGCAGGATGTCCCCGGTCTGCATCGTTCCGTCGAACACCGGCTGCATGGCCGGCTGCTGCAGCGCATAGATGCCCGCGCGCGGCTGGCTGTCGTTCCATTGTTCGAGCGGATGGCGATCGGGGAGAACGAGGTCGGCGCCCGCGGCGGTCTCGTCGAGATAGGACGAGAAACTCACTTTGAACGCGACCTTCGACCAGGCCTGCGCGAATGCGCCGCCGAGCGCGTACAGCGGGTTGGCACCGTGGACGAGCAGCACGGCGATGGTCCCAGCGGCCATGTCGGCCGTGAGCGCGGCGGCGTCGCGGAAGCTGCCGGACGACCCCTGCGCCAGATCCCCACCGAACTTCACGGTCTTGCCGACCGCTCCGGCGACGTAGTTCAGGATGTTCACGGCCGCGACGATCTCGGCACCGTTGGAATAGTGCGCGGCGGTTCCTCCCGACACCGCGAGCGCCCCACCGGAACCCGCGAACTCGCGCGCCAGCCGCTCGATCGCGCCCGCGTCGAGACCCACCGCCGACGCCACCGACTCCGGGCTCGGCAACGACAGCCGGCCGACGTCGGCAGGGACCGGAACCAGACGCTGGCGCACGATCACCTGTGCCATGGCGAGGGCCAGCAGTCCCTCGCTCCCGGGAGCGACGGGGAGCCACTCGTCCGCCGACAGCCCGGTCTGCGGCATGCGCGGACCGACGTACACGAATTTCGCCATGCCGCTCGGCGAGCCCGATTCGAAGCTGTGCGCGCGCGTGAATGCGTTCTGGAAGCCGACCGGGGACAGCCAGGTTTCCATGAAGTCGGCGCCGAACGACACGATGTACTTCGCGGCGGCGAAGTCGTACTGGGGCACGCTGCTATCGCCGAAGGCGATACGGTTGCCCTCCCGCAGCGCCTCAAATCCGAAAGGCTCACAGGTGATGTGCCGGCCGCCCATCTGCTGCGTCCATTCGTCCACCAGGTCGCCGAAACTGCCGGACTCGAGTCCGGTCATGAAGACGAGGCCGGTGCCGCGTGCCGCGGCGATTTTCGCTCGCAGCGACGCGATCGCGTCGTCCCAGGTGATCGCGACGAGCTGCCCAGCGGCGTTGCGCTGCAGTGGTCCGGTGACGCGGTCGGGGTTGTACAGGCCCTGCAGCGCCGCCTGGCCACGCGCGCACAGTCGCCCGCGGTTCACCGGAGACTCCGGATTCCCTTCGACCTTCAGGGCGCGCCCTTCCCGCACTTTCACCTGGATGCCGCAGCCGGCAAGGGCGGCGGCGCCGCCGCTCGTGACGCCGAGCACCTTCAGGAACCGCCGCCGGTTCATCCCGTCTGTCATAGCGTCTCCGACGTCCCGCCTAGTAGTGACACACGGTGCAGTCGCGACTGAGGCCGCGCTGCACGTGACAGCGGATGCACCAGCCCATCTTCAAGGTCGGCACCTGATAGATCTGGGTCGTGCCGTTCACCGCGCCGTGGCAGTTGGCGCAGGATTCCGGACCGGTGCCCAGCACCTTGATATGGCGCATGTGAGGAAAGTGCACGAAGCCCGGCACCCAATACACCCGGGTCCATTCCGGCGGCTGCCGGTCGCTCCATGCCTTGCGCACCTTGGCGATCTCCGCCTGATGCGCCGGAGTGGATCCCCCGATGATCTGATGGCAACCGATGCAGGTGCGCAGGGCGGGAATGCCGGGCTCACTGGCGACCGCCACCGTGTTGTGGCAGTACATGCAGGGGATGCGATCCTGCCCGGCGTGGATGTCGTGACGAAAGAAGATCGGCTGGCGAGGGCCCTTGAGCGCGGCGGTATCGGTGATGACCGGGGCCGCGTATCCGGGTGTTCCAGGGAGCGCCTGTCCGCGCAGTGGTGCGGCTCCTACGGCTACGGCGAGCAACAGCCCGAGTCCGGTCGCAGTCGTGCACCCTCTGGTGGTCGCCAAGGCGGTGGCCTCTATGGCAAAGGCTTGGTACGGCAACGGATACGGGCGCGAGGAATGTAAGGCGACCGCCGAACACCGCACAAGCCCCGCTCAGTCGGGGCGCGACAGCAACTGATGCTTCAGCTGGATGACGCCGACGAATCCGTCCACGGTATCGAAATCGGGAAACTCCATCCAGCACCAGCGCACGCCTTCCAGCATCTCACCGTCCCGGACGGCGTGCTTCACCGACCGCGGCAGTCCATCGGCGAGGATCAACTCCTGTTCCTCGCTGTCGTTCAGGACGAACGTGCCGCTGATGCCGGATTCCATGGGGTGCAGGAATCCAAGCTTGCGCCCGCCGACTTCGTACATCCACACCCACTTCCAGGCGGTCCCCATGAACACGATCTGCTCAGTCACATGGCGCAACGCGCGGATGTTTTCCCGTGCCCGCCTGAATCGTCCGGCGGCGAGCTTGGGGAGGTCGCGGGCGGGCGCGTCGGACTTGGGGCGGGTGTGCGGGCTCTTGTAGAGGTTGGTGGCCCAGTATCCATTCGGCTGTCGGGACATCGGCTCTCTCGGTTAGCGGCGATCGGGGGAATCAGGAACACAGGAAGTTACGAGTGAGGTCAACACGTCACCCCATGTGCTGTCGTAGCAATGATTTACGCCTTGCTGCCCTGCCTGGCTCGTGCGAATCACGGCCGTAGAAGGGGAAGCACCGTTACCACCTTCGGTGCGAGAGCCTGCCACCGACCGATGGCGCCGGCAAGATCGCGCTCGAGCCGGTCCAGCGCGCGCGCGGCCTGAGTCGTGGGAGCGGCATCGGTGCCTTCGACGACGTCGTAGAGGCCGGCGAGGTCGTCCGCCACCCGCCCGAGACTGCGCTCGGAAGCTCCGCCGGCGGATTCGACTCGGGCGGCCGCCTGATCAAGCGAATCGATCGCCGAGCGGAGGGAGTCGGTGCCGGCCCGTCGCTTCGCGGCCGCGAGCTGGGCCCGCGCGCCCCGCAGCCCCGCCAGCACAGTGGAGTCCCGGCGCAGGTCGGCGACGATGCGTTGCGCGAACGCCAACTGGAGCGCGAGGCCGGCGGCACTCGTCGACACACGCGGATCCATCCGGACGACGAGTGGTGCGCGATAGGACCGGCCGTCCACGGTGAGGACGACCGAGTAGCGCCCCGGCACCACCCACGGGCCGCGCGGCTCACGCGGAGTGTCGCCGGTGACCGCGGCAATCGGATACCCGCGGCTCGGGACGGCGGGCAGACCATAGCGGAGATCCCAGATGAACCGGTGGGCTCCGGCCGCGGCCGAAAGCGATTGCGGCGGCCGCACCCAATGCAGCGGAATGTTTGCCGTGGTGTCGACCGGCTCCGGCGCGTCCGCGCTCGAGTAGCGGCGCACGAGACCTCCGGCCGCATCCCGAATCTCGAGGGTGACCGGGCCGCTGGCGGCCGCCGCGAGGTAGTAGTCGAGCATCGCGCCGTCGGGTGGGTTCCGGCCCGCCGGCTCGTCGGGCGGGAGCGGTGTGTCGGTGTTGCGGTTCCAGCGTACGCGCGTGGCAGGCGCGGGCCGAAACAGGATGGTCGCCGGTGGCGTGGCACGCGCGTCGACCTGGCGCAGCGGAGCGATGTCGTCGAGGATCCAGAACGACCGACCGTGCGTGCCTGCCACGAGATCGTTCTCGTGAATGGCGAGATCCCGCACGGCGGAAGGCGGCAAATTGAGTCGCAGCGACTGCCAGTGATCCCCATCGTCGAACGAGACGTAGACCGTTCGCTCGGTCCCCGCGAACAGCAGGCCGCGCCGCAGCGGATCCTCGCGCACGGCGTTGACCACCTCGTGCTGCGGAATCCCCGCGGTGATCTCGGCCCAACTGCGTCCGCCGTCCCGCGTCCGATACACATGCGGGCGGAGATCGTCCAGCCGGAACCGGTTGACCGCCGCAAACGCCTCGAGGGTGTCGAAGTGCGACGCCTCCATCACGGACACCTTGCTCCACGGCGTCAGCGTGGCCGGCGTCACGTCCTTCCAGATCCGCCCGCCGTCGTGCGTCACCTGGATGAGTCCGTCGTCGGTCCCGACCCACACGAGACCCAGCCGGTGGAAGGACGGGGCGATCGTGTAGATCACGCCGCGGTGCTTGCCATGCTCCGGATCGAGGTTGGTGAAGTCACCGAGACTCGGCGGCACTTCATAGGATTGCCGCGTGAGATCCGGGCTGAGGGTTCGCCAGCTGTGCCCGCCATCCGCCGTGGACCACAACACGTTGGTGCCGAAGTACAGCAGGTGGGGATCCACAGGGGAAAACAACAGCGGCAGCGTGCGCACGTAGCGGTACGAGCCGCTGCGCACCCCTTCCGGAGCGACGTCCTGCACGTCTCCGGTCGTCCAGTCGAATTTTTGGACCCGGCCCCCGAACACGATGTTCGGGTGCAGTGGATCGGGTGCGATGTACCCGTATTCCTCAGCCCCAACCGGGTGCCACTCGCGGAAGGTGATCTCCCCGTCCGCTCCGCGACTGGCGATGCCCGCCGAGCCGCTCTCCTGTTGGCCGCCGTATACCCAATAAGGGAACCGGTTGTCGGTCGTCACGTGATAGAACTGCGCCGTGGGCTGATTGTACCACGAGCTCCAGCTGTCCCCGCCGTTGACGGTGACGATCGCACCCTGATCGGCGGCGAGGAGGATCACCTTGGGGTCCTCGGGGTCGATCCACAGCCGGTGGTAGTCGTCCCCACCTGGGGCCCCGCGCCACCCGGTGAACGTCTTTCCGCCATCGGTGGATTTCCAGGTCACGACGTTGGCTACGTAGACAACGTCGGGGTTTGCGGGATCGACTTTGACTTCGTTGAAATCCCCGTCGCGACCCCAGAGGCGCGAGTCGGCGTTGGCGAGCCGCCAGCTCTCCCCGCCGTCCTCGGAGCGGTACAGCCCACCACCCTTGGCGGCACCGAGGACCGCGTACATGCGGGACGGCGCGCTGGGGGCGACGGCGATGCCGATCCGGCCCAGTCCGTCCGCCGCCGACGGGAGGCCGGCCGCGATCTGGCGCCAGGTCGTGCCGCCGTCGGTGGACTTATAGAGCCCGTTGTCGGCGGAGATCGTCCAGGAACTGCCGATCTCCCAGGGCGCCTGGCGCGCGGCCCAGAGGACCGCGAAGACGGTCTGCGCGTTCGCCGGGGCGAAGGCCAGGTCCATCCCGCCGGTGTTGGCGTCCTTGTACAGCACCTTCTGCCAGGTCGCGCCGCCGTCGGTAGACCGGAAGATGCCGCGCTCCTCATTGGCCCCGTAGGGATGCCCGATGACCGCCACGAACAGTCGGTTGGCATCGCCGGGATCGACGATGATCTGAGCGATCTGCTGGCCGTCGGCGAGCCCCAGGTGCCGCCACGTATTGCCGCCGTCCGTCGACTTGTAGATGCCGTCGCCCGTGGACAAGTCGGGGCGCTGTAACCCCTCACCCGACCCGACGTAGATCGTGTTGGGATCCGACGGCGCCACGGCGATGGCGCCGATCGACCCGGTCGGCTGGTCGTCGAAAATCGGCGTCCAGATGCGCCCGTAGTCGGTGGATTTCCAGACGCCGCCGTTATTGACGCCGATGTAGAGGGTGGTGGGACGACCGTGCACACCCACCGCGGCGACCGTGCGGCCGCCGCGGAACGGACCGATGAGCCGCCACCGCATCCCGCTGAAGAGGGCGCTGTCGACGTGCTGGCCGCGTGCGACCGTGGGTGCAGCACACAGCACCGTCATGGAGACAAGCCGCCACCACGCGCCAGAACTCACGTGCAACCTCCCGGGAAGCTCAGCAAGGTAACTGCCGTGTCACCGCGCGAAACCGCACGGGGTCGATCAGCCGGGCCCCGGACTGGTCCGGGACGGCCATCCGCCCGTCGCGGCTCATCGTCAGCTTGATCACATCCTGATTCCGCCCATACCAGCGGGCGCTCGGCTCCAGGTCCGAAGGATAGACGCACAGCGGCAGCGCCGCGACGGCGAGCGGCGCCTGGGACCCAATGCCGGATTCGGGCATGGTCCCGGCCCACAGCTCCGCCCCGTAGGATTGGGCGATCCGATAAATGCGGCACACCTCGGTGAGTCCGCCTACGCGGTGCACTTTGATGTTCCAGACGCGCGGTCCCTCCAGCTCGACGATCTGGCGCGCATGGATCGCGCTTTTCAGTGTCTCGTCGAGGCAAATGGGGGTCTTGAGCACACGCGCGAGCCGGGCATGCCCCACCAGCTCGTCGGGGGCGAGGGGCTGCTCGATGTACAACAGGCCGGCGTCATCGAGCGCGCGCAGGCGCGACTCGTGGGCGGGCCACTCGTACGCGCCGTTGGCGTCGACCGTCAGGGGCACATCCGCCCCGGCCATCGCGTCGCGTGCGGCGCGCACCGCCACATCGTCCCACTCCGGCATCACCTTGATCTTCACGCGCCGGTAGCCCAGGGCGAGCGCGGCCGCGACCGAGCGCGACAGCGTCGCGGGCTGGCGATCCTCCGGGATGCCGAGCGCCACGCCACAGGGAATCGTGGTGGACCGGGTTACGCCGAGCCGTTCGGCCAGGAGGGCGGCGAGGCCGAGGTTGCGCCGGTTGGCTTCGAGGTCCCACGCCGCCGTCTCCACGCCCGCGCGGGCGAACGGATTGCCGCGCACGCCGGCGCGCAACGCGTCATCGAGCGCCTCGGGGTCGGCGAACTCCCGGTTGACCACTCGCGGCACCAGGACGCGGGCGATGAGATCGCCGGCGCCGGCCAGAGTCTCTTCCGAGTAGAACGGGAGCTCGAACGGCGGTGACTCGCCGTACCCCACGCGCCCGGCCTCATCGTGCAGCGCCACGACGAGCGAGCGGCGATGCGCGATCGCGCCGCCCGAGATGATGAACGGCTCGAGGAACGGCAGCGTGAGCTCGAACAGCTCAGCCCGGGTGACGCGCATGCGACAGGTCGAGGAAGTGCAGGTCACCGCCCCGGCGGTGAACCACCCCCAGTTCTTCGAGGCGCCACAGCTCCGCGATGAGGCCGACGTGCGGATGAAACAACAGCTGATGCAACGCGCGCTGGGTGCGCGATCCGCTGCGGGCCGTGTACTCGTCGAGGGGGAGCTGAAAGAAGGTATGGAGCTGGACCGCTTCACAGCCGGCCTGCGCGTACGCGACCACGTCGCGCCCGGAGCCGATCCCGCCCGTCCCGCACAGGCCGGGAAGCAGCACCTCGCCCGCCGCGCTCCCGAGTCGAGAGAAGCTGCCGAGCACGCGCAAATTGCGCTCGAGCAGATCCGTGCCGCCATAGGCCACCCCCCGCTCGACGTCGAACAGCCGGTTGAAGCACACGAGGGCGTCGGCGGCGGCGGCGGCCAGCATCATCTCGTGTTGGAAGTCCTCGGGAAAGCGCGCGTTCATCAGCTTCAGCGACACGAAGGTCTCGATCGGA
The DNA here is from genome assembly GCA_041485045.1 of Gemmatimonadota bacterium. Lineage (GTDB taxonomy): Bacteria > Gemmatimonadota > Gemmatimonadetes > Gemmatimonadales > GWC2-71-9 > DASTHG01. Next base: position 15,123 of record JBGPIW010000018.1, read on the forward strand.
GACGACCAGCGAATGAGCTCGGGCGTCTCCCGGAGCCACCGCAGGATCTGCTCGCGATCCTCCGCCAGGGCGTCGCCGGCAAGGGTGGGCGAGAAGTCCTTTTCCATGAGGAACGGAGGTTCGCCCCACGCTTCGGCCAGCCCGGTAGTCGTGAACCGGTACTCCGACTCGACGAACGGGACGCCCAGTCGCGGCAGGTGGTATTTCACCGACGGGAGAACCAGCAACTCTCCCGCGCGGGTGAAGTCCCGCCCGACGCGCACCAGCGCAAGATAGTCGTCGAAGGACCGATCCCAACCGCGACCCTTCCAGGTCACCGTCCACCCGCGGTTCGACTCGCCCACGACGCGGCGCTCGACCTTCATCTTCGTCTCGTGCACGGCCCACGCCGCCATCGATTGCACCCCCGTCGCATCCTGGGCGATCAGCGTCTTCAGTACGACGAACGCCAGACCCGCTGCCGCATCCTCTTCGA
>JBGPIW010000019.1:0-15199 GCA_041485045.1 Gemmatimonadota bacterium
CTGGCGTTTCTGGGAAGCTTGGGGGCGGGCGTGATCGGCGCCGTGCTGCTCGACCGCACCGACACGCGGTTCCGCTATCCCGAGCAGGTCACCGCCGACATGGGGCTGACGATCCTCGGTGTGGTGCCGCGGGTGAGCCGCGAGAACGGCAACGGGCGCAACGCGCCGCAGGTGATCGAGGCGCTGCGCTCCATCCGGCTCGGCGTCCAGACCGCCTACGGCGCGGGGCCGATGGTCCTGACGATCACCAGCCCGGGCTCGAGCGACGGCAAGTCGTTCATCACCTCGAACCTCGGTCTTGCCTTCGCCGACGCCGGGCTCCGCACCATCGTGATCGATGGGGATATTCGTCGGGGACTGCTCCACCGGGTGCTGAATGCGAAGCGGAAGCCGGGGCTCATCGATCACCTCGGCGGCAACGCCGGGCGTGAGGAAATCATTCAGAAGACCGACTTCCCGCAGCTCAGCTTCATCGGGTGCGGGCAGCGCACGCCGAACGGTCCTGAGCTCCTGACCTCTCCAGCGATGGGCCAGCTGATCACGTCGTTGCGGTCGCGCTTCGATGTGATCCTGGTGGATTCCGCACCCATGGCGGCCGGCGTGGACCCCTACGTGCTGGGCACCCTGACGGGGAACCTGCTCCTCGTGATGCGCACCGGCGTCACCGACCGCGAGCTGGCGCGGGCGAAAATCGACTTACTCGACCGGCTGCCGGTGCGAGTCCTGGGCGCCGTGTTGAACGATGTCGAAGCGGGCGGCGCGTATCGCTACTACGCCTACTATCTGGCCGGGTACGAGGTCGCCGAAGAGGACACCGAGAAGAAGCTGGTCCGCCCCGGTTGACGGCTGGCCCCAAACTTGAAGTGAATTCCGCGAACGGCTCGGGGGGGACTCTAGGCGATGTGTGGTATTGTCGGGTATTGCGGGCCGCGGGAAGCGGCGCCGATTCTGATCGAAGGCCTCCATCGTCTCGAGTACCGCGGCTACGACTCCGCGGGCGTGGCGGTGCAGAACGGCACGGGGGTGGTGCTGCGCAAGCTCGCCGGACGCGTCGTGCGGCTGCATCAGCTGCTGGACGCAGAGCCGGTCATGGGGCAGAGCGGCATCGCACACACCCGCTGGGCGACGCATGGGGCGCCGACGCGCACCAACGCCCACCCGCACACCGACTGTAGCGGCACCATCGCCCTCGTCCATAACGGCATCATCGAGAACGCCGACGCCCTCCGCACCAAGCTGCAGGAGGCCGGCCACGAATTCGGCACCGAAACCGATACCGAGACGCTGGCGCACCTGATCGAGGAAGCGCCAGGTGCGACACTCGAGGACCGCGTCATCGCGGCACTGGAGCATGTCGAAGGCACCTACGGGCTCGCCGTGATCTCCTCTGCCGAACCGGGGAAGATCGTGGTGGCGCGCCAGGGCTCCCCGGTCCTCTTGGGGATCGGCGACAAGGAGTATTTCGTCGCCTCCGATGCCTCGGCGATCCTCGAGCACACCCGCTCGGTGGTGTACCTGGACGACGGCGATATCGCGGTCGTGACCCCCGAAGGGTACCGCGTCGTCGATCGCGAGCAGCGCGATCAGGTCCGTAAGGTCAGCGACATCGAGTGGGATCTCGCTGCCATCGAGCTGGGCGGCTACCCCCACTTCATGTTGAAGGAGATCTACGAGCAGCCCGAGAGCGTGACCGCCACGTTGCGCGGCCGCCTGCTGTTCGACGAGGGGAGTGCGCGACTCAACGGGTTGAACCTCACGCCCGAAGATTGCACTGCCATTCAGCGCATTCTGATCGTCGCGTGCGGTACCTCGTGGCACTCGGGGCTGGTGGGTCGCTACGCGCTCGAAGAGCTGGCGCGCATCCCGGTGGACGTGGAGTACGCGTCGGAATACCGCTACCGCCCGCGGCTGCATCAGCCCGGAACCCTCGCGATCGCGATTTCCCAGTCGGGCGAGACAGCCGACACCCTCGAGGCGATGCGCGCGGCCCGCGCGGCGGGGTGCCGGGTGGTCGGGATCGTGAACGTCGTGGGCAGCACGATTGCCCGGGAATCCGACGGCGGGATCTACCTGCACGCGGGGCCGGAGATCGGCGTCGCCTCGACGAAGGCGTTTACCTCACAGATCACGGCGATGCTGCTGCTCGGGCTGTATCTCGCGCGGCAACGCGGCGTCCTGTCGGAGGAGGAGGGGCGCACGTTCGCGATCGAGCTGTCGAACCTCCCCGAGCTGGTGACGCGCACACTCGAGTTGTCCGCGGGCGTCGCCGAGCTCGCCAAGGGGTACGCCGATACGCGCAATGCGCTCTATCTGGGCCGCGGGGTGAATTTCCCGGTAGCGCTGGAAGGCGCCTTGAAGCTCAAGGAGATCAGCTACATCCACGCCGAAGGGTATCCCGCGGCCGAGATGAAGCACGGTCCGATCGCGCTGATCGACGAGAATATGCCGGTGGTGTTCGTTGCCCCCCACGATCAGGTCTATCAGAAGGTCCTGGCGAACATGCAGGAAGTGAAGGCGCGCGGCGGACGGATCCTGGCGGTCACGAGCGAGGGGAAGGGCGATCTCAGCCGGCTGGCGGACCAGGAGCTGCATGTGCCCCCCGTGGCGCCACTGCTCTCCCCGGTCGTGACGGCGATTCCGCTGCAGCTCCTCGCCTATCACATCGCGGTCCTGCGCGGGTGCGACGTCGACCGTCCCCGCAATCTGGCGAAGAGCGTCACGGTCGAGTAGCGTACCAGTTCCATAACCCTTATCCTAGAAACCATGATTCGGATGCGTGCGGCCGCCCTCGGGGCGGCGTTGATGCTCGTGGCTGGCGGGGCGCCGCTCTCGGCCCAAGTAGCGGCGGCCGAGAGCGCCCTCTACAAGCTCACGATTTCTCGTGACAGCCTCCAGGCGCTTGCCACGGCCCTCGACTCTACAGCGGTCTCTCCCGATTCGAGCGCCGCGGTCAAGACCCGGGCCAAAACGACGGCGGGTCTCATCCACAGCCGGCTCGACCGGGGAGACTTCAATCCGGGCGACCGGATTCGCCTGCAGGTGGACAGCGAGCCGCAGCTGAACGACACGTTTCCCGTGGGCCCCAACCAGGAGCTCGTGCTGCCGGTGGTAGGAGTGATTTCTCTGCACGGTGTGTTGCGGGCCGATCTGCAGCCGGCGATGACGCGGGAGCTGTCGCGGATGCTGCGCGACCCCGTCGTCCGGGCGACGGCGCTGATTCGCGTGTCGGTCGTCGGGGAAGTGAACAAGCCGGGGTTCTATCTGCTGCCGCCCACGTCGGTCGTGTCCGACGCCCTGACGGCGGCGAACGGACCGACGCAGAACGCGCGGGTGGAGAAGATGTACGTCGAGCGGGCGGGGCGGCGGTTCATCGAGGACCAGCCGTTCCAGCAGATGATCGCCGAGGGCCGCACCCTGGACGACGCCAACATCCGGCCGGGGGACAAGATCGTGGTGCCGCTACAGAACGCGGGCAACTTCTTCAATACGGTGCGGACGGTCTCTATCATTCTGAGCATCCCGCTGACCATCTACGCCTTGACGCAGGTCTTCAAGAAGTAGCCTTTTCCACCTTTCCACATCACAAATCCACCGCGGCACACGCTTTTCCAGCGTGTGACGCGGTTTGTGCCATGGGGGGTATCAACATGGCCCCCCGGGCTAAGTCCACACCGGGTTGGGGAAGTGGATAACCTAGGCAAATCGTTGTCAAGCCTGTAAATTGACCGTCCCCGGTCCTTCACAGTTTATCCACAAGGAGCCGTCCGCTCGTGGAATCGATCGCCCACACCTCCGGTGCGTCGACGGCCCCGACCAGCGCGGTTGCGCCCGAGTCGGCTGCGTCACGGCGGCGGCGTTGGGAAACGCCGCCCGCGGGGTCGCCGGTGCGGCTGCGCTTCGACCTGCAACGGCGGGCGCGCTACAACCTGCAACGGCACGTGGTGCGCGCGGCGACTCGGTTCGCCGTGCTCGTCATGGCGGACCTCGGGTCCTTCGCCGTGATGCGGGCGCTGATCCGCTCCGTCCGGGACCCCGCGTTCTTCGGCGGATGGTTGTCGCACCTCGCGCAGGTGGTGACCCCGCCCGGGGTGCTCAACGGCTGGCAATACGCCTCGGCGCTGTTCGTGAGCCTCCTGGTGCTTGGTTGTTACGGGGCCGGCGATCGCCGACGGGACGTGCGCCGCCTGTTCGCGGCCGCGTCCTTGGCCACCGCCCTCCCGTTGTGGATGACGATCTGGACCCGGGGACTCGACGTGATGTTGCTGCAGTACTCGCTGACCACCGTGCTCGTGTGGGCGGGACTTGTGGGCGAGCGGCTGACCGTGGATTGGCTGATCGACCGCGTGAGTCCGCCGGAGCGGCGCGGAGCGCGGACGCTCTTCGTGGGAACCGCCGAGCAGTATGCCGAAGTGTCGGGGAGCAAAGCGTTCAAGGATCCGCGAGAAATTGTATCCGTGGGTTTTGTGGACGTGCTCATACCTCCGTCCGTCGATGCGCGTGGGCACTTGGTCGAGTTGGTGCGGGTGCTGCACGATTCGAAAGCCGAGGCCGTCGTGGCTTGCGGGCAATTGAGCGATCCGCAGCTCGAGGAAGTCACGCGGGCAGCTCTCACCACCGGCTGTCAGCTGCTGACATTGCCGCGTGGGGTGAATATACCCGGCGTTGTTCCCGCCATCGTGTGGCGGCGCGGGCAACCACTCGTTACCCTGACCGCTCCCATGCTCAAGGGTTGGCAGTTGGCCCTGAAGCGGGCCGTAGACCTTCTCGGTGCTCTGATCGGGCTGCTGATCGCCGCGCCCGCGATGCTCGTGATCGCTATCGTCATCAGGCTGGATTCTTCGGGGCCAGTGTTCTTCCGTCAAGAGCGAGTGGGCACGGGTGGCCGTCGATTCCGGGTGCTCAAGTTCCGAACGATGATCGACGGTGCCTCGGACACGGTGCACCGCGAGTTGGTGGCGCGCATGCTGGCCGGCGACGAGGAGTCGACCGCGGCCGCCGGCGATGCGGGAACGCGCGTATACAAGTTGGTGGGAGACGATCGGGTGACGAGTGTGGGGCGGCTGTTGCGGCGCAGCTCGCTCGACGAGTTGCCCCAACTGTTCAACGTGCTGCTCGGGCACATGAGTCTCGTCGGGCCGCGGCCACCACTGGCTTACGAAATCGAAGCGTACGCCCACTGGCAATTCGATCGGCTCCAGGTGCGTCCGGGCATCACCGGCCTGTGGCAGGTATCTGGTCGCAATCTCCTGACGTACCGCCAGATGTGCGAGCTGGATATCGCCTATGTCCAGCAATGGTCGCTCTGGCTCGACCTCAAGATCCTGCTGCGAACCATTCCGGTCGTCCTCTTCAACTCCGGCCGCGCGGCCTGATCGAGACGGATGCGGATTCGGGAACGCGTTACGGGGGCGGAGCCGCGGTATGTCTCCGTGGCCTACACGCACGCCCCGACGGACCCGAGGGTCCGCCGCCACTGCGAGAGCTTCGCGCGACGAGGGTGGCGGGTTTACCAGGTTGGCGTGGCCGCGGGCGACGAGGGACGAGTTGGCCGGTTAGGGAACATCGTACTTATCCGGTGGCTGCGGCCCCGCTATCGCGGCGGGCGCCTGTTGCACTATCTGTGGTCCTACGCGGCCTTTTTCATTTGGGTCCGTCGGGTCTTGGCGAGACTCAACCGCGATCGCGCGATCCGCATCCTCCAGATCAACAACATTCCGAACTTCCTCATATGGGCCGCGACGGGTGCGCGACGAGCAGGTGTCCGGTTGGTGTTGGACATCCACGATCCGGAGCCCGAGCTCTTCTTGAGCAAATTCGGAGACTTGGCCGGAGCGCGTTGGGGAGCATGGCTCCTGGCCCTCGCGGAGCGGCGAGCCGCCCGGCGAGCAGATCGAGTGCTATGCGTTCACGAGGAGCATCGAGCCGTTACGCTCGCGCACGGTGTGGAAGAAGGGAAGCTGCGCGTCGTGGTCAATCACGCCGATGGGTGCCTGTTCGCGCTGCGCCAGCCTCGGCCAGCCGCGCCATTCGTCGCCTACCACGGGACGGTCGCTGCGCGGATGGGTCTCGACGTCGTGCTCAAGGGCATCGCCCTGGCTCGGAGGGAATGCCCTGGGTTGCGAGGTGCGATTTGGGGGGATGGTGATGCGGTGGCGTCGCTGCAATCGCTCCGCGACGCGCTGGGGCTCACGGACGTTGTCGAGTGTCCCGGACGCCGCTTTCGGCTTGAGGATCTGCTCCCTCGCCTGGACAGTGTCGGGATCGGCATTGTACCCGTCCGGCGAGACGTGTTCACGGATATCATGCTGCCGACCAAGCTTCTCGAGTATGTGCGTCTCGGTATCCCGGTCGCCGTCTCCTGGACACCCACGATCGCCCGATTCGTCCCGGAGGATGCCGTGTTCTTCATTCGTCATCTTGTGGCGGACGAAGTAGCCCGCGTCGTTCAGCAAGCGCTGCGTGCGCCGGAAGCGGCGCGCGAGCGCGCCCGACGCGCCCAGCAACTGCCGGTGGCCCGTTCGTGGCAGGAGAACGAGCAGGCGTACGTGGACATTCTCTGTGGAGCGTGAGTCGCGTTTGGCCAACCAGTGTGTCTCGATCGTGATCGGTTTGGGAGAAGTTGGGCGTCCATTGCTCGATGTCTTGGCGCGCGTCCACCCGATGCAGGGAGTCGATCTCGATCCAGTGGAAGCCCCGCAGTCCGTGGATATGCTCCACGTGTGCTATCCGATGGAGATACCGAACTTCGTTTCGGTGACTGCGGAGTACGCCCGTCGATATCGACCGGCTGTGGTCGTCATTCACAGTACCGTGTCGGTGGGAACTACGAGCACGGTTCAGGCTATCCTCGACATCCCTGTCGTGCACAGCCCGGTGCGGGGGAAGCATGCGCGGCTGGGGCAGGAGCTGCTCCACTACGTCAAGTTCATCGGGGTACGGGACGCACACGTGGCAGAGCGCGTGCAACGGCACTTTGAAGCAGCCGGCATGCGGACGAAGTGGCTCTCGAGTCCCGAGGCGACCGAGCTCGCGAAGCTGACCGAGACGACTTACTTGGGTCTCTTGGTTGCGTTCGCCCAGGATGTAGACCGGATGGCGCGGCGCTCGGGCGTGTCCTACGACGACGTCGCCGCCTTTTACGAGGAAATCGGGTATTTGCCCCGCGTCCCGTTCTTCCCGGGTGTGATTGGGGGGCACTGCGTCATGCCGAACATCACACTCCTCAAGCGGAGCCTCGGCTCGCAACTGTTGGACGCGATCGAGTGGTCCAACGAGCAACGGAAGGCGGAAACCCTATGATCGGCGTTGGCGTGATCGGCTGCGGCTACTGGGGTCCCAACCTGGTCCGCAATTTCGCTCGGAACGACCGCAGTCACATCGTCGGTGTGTGCGACACCCGGTACGAACGTGCTGTCCGTGTCGGGGCGGAGTATCGCGTGCCGTTGATTACTGATCAGCCCGCGAAGCTGTTTGCCGCCAAGGAAATCCAGTTGATCGTGATCGCCACTCCGTCCTTCACGCACTTCGATCTCGCTCGGGAGGCGCTGCGCGCGGGAAAGCATTTGCTCGTCATGAAGCCGCTCACGACCCGCGTCGACCACGCCGAAGAGCTCGTGGCGCTTGCGGCGAAACGCGGACTGATGCTCGCCGTGGACCACACGTTCATCTACACCGGCGCGGTGCGTCGGATCAAGGAGCTCGTCGATGCTGGAGAGCTCGGCGACATTTTTTACATCGATTCGGTGCGCATCAATTTGGGGCTGTTCCAATCCGACGTGAACGTCGTGTGGGACTTGGCGCCACACGATGTGTCGATCATCGACTACCTGCTCAACGGTCAGGAACCCCGGGAAGTATCGGCCATCGGCGCCAAGCATGTCGGCAGCCCGACCGAGAACATCGCGTATCTCACCCTGCGCTACAACGATCACTTGCTCGCGCATATCCATGTGAACTGGCTCGCGCCCGCCAAGGTGCGACGGACCATCGTCGGCGGCTCGCGACGCATGGTGATTTACGACGATGTTGAGCCGAGCGAGAAGATCAAGATTTACGACAAGGGGGTGACCATCTCGCAACGCAACGGGGACACCGATGCGGCGTACCAGATGCTGGTGCAATACCGTTCCGGGGACATGTCGGCCCCGAATCTCGATTCGCGCGAAGCCCTGGCGGTCGAATCGAACCATGTCCTCGATTGCATCCTGACCGGGAGTGAGCCGCTGACGGGTGGAGCGGCCGGCGTGCGAGTGGTGCGTGTGCTGGAAATGGCCCAGCGTTCAATGCAACGCGAAGGGTTGCCCCTGAAGCTGGAGGTCGGGTCGCCGACGGCTGCCCGGCATCGCTCATGAGTGGATTGTATCAGTGCATCGCTCCTGACGTGAAGCTCGGGCGCGATGTCCAGATCTACGGGTTTGTGAACCTGTATGGATGCGACATCGGGGACGAGACCCGTATCGGAACCTTCGTGGAGATTCAGAAAGGGGTGAAGATCGGGGCGCGTTGTAAGATTCAGAGCCATACGTTCATCTGCGAAGGGGTCACGATCGAGGATGAGGTGTTTGTAGGTCACAATGTGAACTTCCTGAACGACCGTTACCCTGCGGCGACGACGCCCGATGGACACCTGAAAACGGACGCGCAATGGACGCTCGAGCGAACTCTGGTCAAGCGCCGTGCCGCGATCGGGACCGCGGCGGTGATCATGCCGGGTGTGGTCATCGGGGAGAATGCCATTGTCGGAGCTGGCGCGGTCGTTACCCGGAGCGTTCCGAACGGGACGGTGGTCGCGGGAGTTCCCGCGCGTGTGGTGAACACCCAACACCCGGCGGCACCATGACGTCCCACGTTCCCTTCGCGGACCTTCGAGCCATGCACGAGGAAGTCCGGGACGAGATTGAGGCGGCGTGGCGCGACCTCGTCGACCGCTCGGCCTTTGTCGGGGGGGCTACGGTCAGCGACTTTGAAGCGCAATTCGCGGCCTATTGCGAGACGCCCTTTGCGGTGGGGGTCGGGAGCGGTACCGATGCGCTGCGGACGGCCTTGCAAGCGGTCGGCGTCCGCCCGGGCGATCTGGTCATCACGGTGCCCCATTCGTTCATCGCGACGGTAGAAGCGATCACGCAAGCGGGTGCCTCGCCGGCATTCGTGGACATCGAGTCTGGCTCGATGACCATCGACCCGGCCGAAGTGCGCCGCTACATCGAACGCGAATGTGTCCAGGGCAGCACCTTGGTTCATCGTCGGAGCGGGCGGCGGGTCAGTTGCCTCCTGCCCGTCGACCTCTACGGGCATCCGGCGGATTGGGCGCCCCTGATGGAGTTGGCGCGCGAGTTCCGGCTCAAGGTTGTCGAGGATGCCTGCCAGGCGCACGGCGCGCGGTACCACGGACGGCCCTGCGGTACGTTCGGGGACGCCGCTGCCTTCAGTTTCTACCCCGGCAAGAATCTCGGGGCCATGGGCGAGGCGGGAGCGGTCGTAACGGCCGAGGAGGACATTGCTGAGCAGTGTCGGATCCTGCGAGACCATGGCCAGCGCGAGCGGTATCTGCACGTTACGCCGGAGGGCTCGAATGCACGGCTCGACGCCCTCCAGGCGGCCGTGCTTCGAATCAAGCTGCCGCATCTCAATCGGTGGAATGAGGCGCGTCGGGTGGCGGCTCGGCGCTATGCAGAGCGGTTGGCCGACCTGGACGTCGTGACGCCCCAGGAGGGGGACGGCTGCAGGCACGTCTATCACGTCTATGCCATACGGGTTAGCGGTCGTGATCAGATCCGCCGTTGCCTTGAAACACGCGGAATCGGCACGGGGGTCCACTATCCGATTCCCCTGCACCTTCAGGCAGCCTACCGGGCCATGAGAATGCCAGCAGGCACCTTTCCCGTGAGTGAACGGGTCGCCGCCGAGGAATTGTCGCTGCCCATGTTTCCACATCTCTCAGAGGGACAGATTGAGCGCGTCGCGGCAGCGTTGCGAGTCGCGCTCGAAGAGGTGAACCCGCGCATCGAGGCCGGACGTTGAAGCCATTCATCGTGTACCGTGGTGGGAGCGACGCCACGTGAGACGCGACGATGCGGTGGACGATGCCCGACGCCGCTGATCCGCGTGCCTGGAAAACCTACTACCGACGGGTCTACCCAAAGTGGTGGCATGGGCGGGCGAAGGCCCTTGGGTGGTCGGCGTACGATCAAACCCTGTTGACCGCGCTCGATGCGCCGGCGGGCGCGACCGTGCTCGAATGCGGCATCGGGACCGGCGAGCGGTACGCCGTGCGACTGGCCGAGCGAGGCATGCGGGTGTATGGGATCGACCTCGCGGAAACCCTTCTGCGAGAGGGCGTAGCCGCCACTGCGGCGCGCGGCGTGAGGGTGTCGTTCCAGCAGGGTGATCTGGAAGCCCTACCGTATCGGACTGAAGCGTTTGATCGTGTGTACTGCTTCTCCTCGCTCTGGTATGTGCCGGACCTGGCGCAGGCCGTGGGCGAGATGTTCCGGGTCACGCGGCGAGACGGGATCGTCGTGTTCGACATGCTGAATGCTCTCCACATTACGCCACGCCTGGCGCATCTCGCGACGCTGGTCAAGCGCCGCATGGGCAGGGAGGTGGGCCCGTGGCGACCGTGGACGCCGTCCGCGATTGCGCGGGTGCTGAAGAGCTGCGGTGCGACCTGGCGCGTGCAAGGATTTGGCGTGCTGCTGCCGACTGGGTTGCCGGTAGTGGGCGAGCGTCTGGATCTCGGCATGCGGTGGGGCTTCACCGCTACCGGTCTGCGCGACTCTCCCCTGCGGTATTTGGGGGCGAAGTTGCTGTATGTCTGCCGCCCTCAGCCGGCGAACTGAGCCGCACGAGATGTTGAGGATCTCCTTGGGGCGTGAGACAGGCACATGCGAATCCTCGTAACCGGGGGATCCGGATTCATCGGATCGCACCTGGTCGATCAGCTCCTCGAGCAAGGGCACGCAGTCGTCACATACGACCTCGAGGCGCCTCGCCATCCATCCTCGTGCGAGTACGTACGAGGCGACGTGCGCGACATGCAACGCCTGTCCGCAACCCTGAAGGGCACGGAGATCGTATACCACCTGGCCGCTGAGGCGAACGTCAATCGTTTCTATGAGAGCCCACTCTACTCGAACGATGTCACGGCGGGCGGTACGCTGTGCGTGCTGGAAGCTGCAAAGGTCGCCGGAGTGCGCCGCGTGCTCCTCGCCTCCACGGAATGGGTCTACGGAACCGTCAGCGGGAGCGAGCAGCACTCCATCACGGAGGAGGTCCCGTATGCTCAGGATCCCGATCATCTCTATACCTCGAGCAAGATCGCGGCCGAGCTGTTCTGCAAGAACTACCATCGTTTGTACGGCATGAACTACACGATCCTCCGGTACGGGATTCCGTTCGGAGAGCGTGCGCGGCGTGAGACGGTCACCCCGACCTTCCTCGTCCGCATCCTCAAAGGCGAGGAGATCACGATCCACGGCGACGGGTCGCAGGCTCGTCAGTTCATTTACGTGCGGGACCTGGCGGCGGGAAATCTGGCGGCCCTCGCGGCCAGCGCCGAGAACGAGATCTTCAACATCAACGGGCGTGAACCGGTCACGGTACGCGGCATCGTTAGCGCATTGGAAGAAATCCTGCGGGTGCAGGCGAAGGTCCGCTCGGTTCCGGACCGCGCCGGTGATTTCGGTGGCCGGGTCATCTCCTCGGAGAAGGCGAAACGCGTGCTGGGCTGGGAGCCGACGGTGCCGTACCGTGAAGCGCTGGCGCGGTACGTTGCCTGGTTCCGGGCCGAGGAAGGGCTGTGAGTCCTCCGGTCTGTCGCGTCGACGTCTCCGTCGCCAAGGTCATTCAGGACATGGATCGTTCGAGCGAACGCAGTGCCGTCATCGTCGGACTGCGGGACGAGTACGTGTGTCAGATCTCCCCAAACGAGATTCGCCGTCACCTACTCACGGGATTGGACGCCAGTCAGCCGATCGGGACGATTGCCGCCGCATCGCCGCTCTTTCTGCGCGAAGCGGAGATCGACGATGCGGACCGGCGGCGGGTGGTCATCCTGGAGCTCGAAGCGGCGGGGCATTCGCTTTGTCCCGTGGTCGATGCGGCTGGACGCTTCCTGCGACTCGAGCGCTGCGAGCAGTGGCACCAGCCGATCCGCGCGCGGGGACCAGGTCCCGAGAGCGGCATCGAGCGAGTGCTGGTCATCGGTGGCGGTGGGTACCTCGGATCGGTGCTCGTCGGGGAGCTCTTGCGATCGGGCTACGCGGTACGGGTGCTCGACAACTTCATCTACGGGCGCGGAGCGCTAACGGGTCTCGAACCGTCCGGCGCGTTGGCGACCGTGGACGGGGACATTCGCAACATACAAACGATCGTGAGCTGCCTGGCCGACGTTGATGCGGTCGTCCTGCTCGCGGCGGTCGTGGGGGACCCTGCGTCCCAGACGCGCCCCACCCAGACGATCGAGACGAACCTGCTCGCGGCCCAGGCCATCGCGTTTGCGTGCCGGTCGCAGCAGATCAACCGCTTCCTGTTCGCCTCCACCTGCAGTGTGTACGGCCGTGGGGAGAGTCTCCTCACGGAGGAATCTCCCCTGAGTCCCGTGTCGCTCTATGCCCGAACGAAGATCGCGTCGGAGCAAAGCATCCTGGCCCTCGCCGATGAGGCGTTTTCCCCGACGATACTGCGGATGGGAACCTTATACGGTTTGTCACCCCGCATGCGCTTTGACCTCGTCGTGAATACCATGACCATGAAGGCATTCGTGGATCGGCGGATTACCGTCTTCGGGGGTGCGCAATGGCGGCCGTTGCTCGACGTCAACGACGCCGCCCGTGCCTACGTGGCCTGCCTGGCCGCGCCGCTCGAGTCGGTCGGGAAACGGGTTTTCAATGTCGGCTCTGAAGAGCAGAACTACCAGATCGGCGAGATCGCTCAGTTCGTGAGTGACGCCCTGGGGGGGATCGAGATCGAACGGCAGGAATCGAACATGGACGTGCGGGACTATCGAGTGTCGTTCATGGCGATTCAAGAGGCGCTCGGGTTTCGCCCCTGCCACACCGTGGGTGCAGCGGCGCGCCAGATCTATACCGCGCTCGAGAGCGGCGGGATCCGGAACCCCATGGCGAAAGTGTACTTCAATCACTACTTCGATTCGACAGAGGAGTGAGCCGTGACGCGTTTTACGATCGGCTTCGACAAGCGGGATGGTCCCGAGCTGCATCGGCTATGGGACGAGATCATCGCCAGCGAACGTTGGACCGAGGGCCCATTCACGAAGCGGTTTGAAGACGCGTGGACGGCATACGGTGACATTCCCTCGGTCGCGTTCTCAAGCTGGTCGGGAGCCGCGCTGGCTGCCCTCGAGTTCTTCGAGGTGCGCAACAAGGTCGTCCTGTGTCCGTCGAATACCTTCATGGCGACCCCCCTCGTGACCCTGCAGGCGGGTGCGCGCGTGGAGTTCGTGGACTGCAATCGCGCAGATCTGTGCCTGAGCCTCGTCGACCTGAAGCGCAAGGTCGACGAGCTCCAGCCGGCTGCCGTGTGGCTGGTGCACATCGGTGGACACATTGCGTTCGAGACCGAAGAAATCGCGACATTCTGTCGGGCACGAGGCATCGTCTTGCTGGAGGACTGCGCGCACGCGCACGGAGCGCAATGGCACGGTAAGCGGGCGGGGGCGTGGGGAGATGCCGGAGTGTACTCGTATTATGCCACGAAAACGATCAGCACCGGGGAAGGGGGGATGCTGGTGACGCGGCGCGCCGACCTCGTGGAGTACGCGCGCTTATACCGCAACTACGGGAAGCCGGAACACGTCGTACAGGGGTTGAATCACCGGATGTCCGAGTTCGTCGCCGCCATTGGAGTGGTCCAGACGCGCCGTCTGCCGGACATCATCGACTTCAAGCAGAATCTCGCCGCCAAGCTCGACACGCAGTTCCCGAATCGTGTCCGTCTACCGGAGGGGATGGTCTCCGGCTACTACAAGTACATTGTCTTCGACGAGATTCAGGAGTCGACCGGGAAAGTGTACGACGCCCCATGCCACCGAGTGCTGAAACACTCGGTGGAGCTTCCGAATACGGACTGGGTGGCGGGCCACCACTGGTGCGTCCCGATCTACTACCAGACGCCGTCTGATTGAGCGGTTGCTGAGGCGGATGGGAATGCGTATCGCATACCTGTCGAGCGCGCTCACGGTGCACGATGAACGCTTCCTTCGCAAACTCGTCGAGCGCGGCTACGAAACCAGCTTAATCACATACTACCCCTCAGCGCTGCCGCTCAGTATCGCGGGCATTTCGGGGTTGACAATCGTGCATCCGCGTCCCAGGAGACTACTGCGGCTTCAGTCGGGGTTGTTCGGGTTCAAAGGGGCCTCCCTCAGGCGAATACTTCAGGCTCTGAAGCCGGACGTCCTCCACAGCGGATATGTGTGGAAGGATGGTTTCGCGGCCGCGCGGGCCGGTTTTCATCCGCATCTCGTGATGCCCTGGGGTTCTGATATCCTCGTGGAGCCAGTGCGATCCCGGGTGTTGAAGTGGATCGTCCGGTATGTACTACGGCGAGCGGACATGATCACGTGTGATTGCCAGGTCGTCGCCGATCGCATCGTCGCGCTTTCGGGGTTCCCCCGAGATCGGATCGTAGTCTTCCCGTGGGGCGTGGACCGTGCGGTGTTCCATCCGGATGTGGTCCCCGCGACCGTGCGGCGGGATCGCGGATGGGTCGACAAAACGGTCATCATCATGAATCGTAACTTCGAGCCAATTTACAATGTGGCTGGGTTTCTCTTTGCGTTGGAGCTCATTCTGAGGCAGCGATCCGACGTGCGTGTGCTGCTCGGAGGTTCCGGTTCGGAGGAGGGGCGATTGCGGGAGCTGGTGCGTAACCGCGGCCTCGAGGACGTGGTCCTGTTTCTGGGCAAGATCTCTCCGGCGCGCATGGCGGAATACCTGGTTGCGTCCGACTTGTACGTGTCGAACTCTTTCAGTGACGGGTCGTCACTTTCGTTGCTGGAAGCGATGTCGTGCGGCCTTCCGGTTGTAGTGACCGATGTTGCGGCGAATCTTGAGTGGGTCACGCCCGGGGAGAACGGGTTCGTGGTGCGCCGGGGCGACAGCGCGGGTTTGGCCGCCACCCTTCTAGTCGCGCTGAGCGACCCTGATCGGTTGCGTGAGATGAGCGCTAGGAATTTGGA
>JBGPIW010000020.1:0-15150 GCA_041485045.1 Gemmatimonadota bacterium
ATAGGTAATGCGACCGAACAGTAGCACGCTCTCGCCCTTTGCATTGTCCGCGACAAACGCATTCCACTCCGCATCCTGCTTGTGGGCCCAGCTCATGTCGCCCTGCGCGTCCGCGAAGTAGCCATCCAGCGTCACCTGATTGAAAACGGCCAGTTTACGCATGACAATGTCCCTCAGTGGTGATCCTGGTTGATCAGCATCCGACGGGTCGCGGCTGCGGGCGGCTCACGCTGGCTTGAGGAAATCGGACAAGTCTCTGGTGAGCAGTGTGCCGTCCATGACGGGACGCACCTCGACGATGCCGTGCAGGGCCGTCGGGGAGCGTGCGGCCCAGGAAATCGCCGCATCGAGATCGGCCACCTCGATGATGTGAAAGCCGCCGAGCTGCTCCTTCGAGTCGGCATAGGGCCCGTCCAGCACCTGGGGCTTCCCGTCCACGACGCGCACGGTCGTCGCCGCCGATGTGGGCTGCAGGCCATTGCTGCTCTTCAGGACGCCCGCCTTCGTCATGGCCTCCATGTAGGCACGATAGGCCCCGAGCCAACGCTCTTGGTCGACCCGTGTCAGCTGGGGCCAGCCGGCCTCGCTCACATAGTCCATCAGGATGTATTGCACCTGGCCGCTCCGATCTGGGGTGTGACTCGTGGGCGGGCGCCGTACCCGCCCACCCCCATGACGTTCGAAACATGGCGATTTGGACAACAGTGATACCGAGGGGCTTTATTCGCCTTCGTACTTGAACGACACCTTGACCTTCGCCCGGTAGCTCTCGACCTTGCCGTCCTTCAGCTGCATGTCGAGTTGTGAGATCTCCGCGACCCGGAGATCGCGCAGCGTCTTGGCCGCTCGCTTGATGGCCGCGGCCGCCGCCTTCTCCCATGACTCCGTGCTGGTTCCAACCAACTCGATGACTTTGTAGACGCTCTCCGGCATGTGCGGCTCCTCGGGTATCCAGGGGTGGTCCGGCCCAGCAGAGTGCGCATAAGGTGTCAGGTGCGGCGGCAGCAATCAAGCCGCCGGCCTCCGCCGGCTTCGGTGGCGACCGGGGCGCCCGCTGCTAGGCCGGCAGGTGCTGGGCAAGTCAGTGCACCCGCTCCGATTCACTGGTCACCCGGATGTCCGTTGCGATCCAATTGATCTCCCATGTCTTGCCCCCGTCATCCGAGAAGGCTTGTTCAAAGTGGGACGAGGTCGGCGTGATGTCGGATATGACAAAGCGGACGTAGATCGCTCGGCCGTTGAGTGTTTCCTGGGAAAAGAACTCGCCGCGCCCATTCTTGAACTCGCCGATCGCGGGTGGGCTCAGGGTACCGCCATTGCTGTTCGAGAAATTGAGGCTCCACTGGCGGGATTGGGGATTGTAGAGACGCAGGGACAGACCTTCGATGTGACCGGCCGGGCCATCGACCTCGAGCTCCAACAGATTGGCGCGACCGTTCCATACCTTCCGGGCGACGGACGTACCCTCATAGTCGACCCAGGTAGTGGAACCGGTTAAGGGATGCAGCAGACGTGATAGGTGGGTGTGCCACGTACCGATCTCGAAGTCAAAATCGTGGAGTGGACGGGCCGCGTTCGATGTGTCCGGATTCTGCTGTGCGTGTCCTGGATGGGGTGGGAGGGCGACAACCAGGCCGAACAAGAGAAGATTGCGTAGACAATGACTGGTCGCGTTCATCACCGTGTATTCTCACCGATCGATGTGGGGAATGTGGAAGGCCAAGGCGATCGACGGTAATTCTGGAAGACGCGCGGCTGTCGGCAATAGCCACTTCTGACCGATTGCGATGGCCACTACGAGAGGTAGCGCTCCACAGCCTCCGTGCACAGCGGCCTGTTCTCGCTTCTCAAGGACAAGGGATCGCCCCCTACGGTGTTGCGGTGACGGCCTTCGGGTGCTTCACAAACTCCGCGACCAGGTTGGCGACAGGGTCCGCGGCAGCGGCAAAACCCGTCGTCGTCGTGATATGGCGGCGGCCGGCCAGAATGCGCACGTCGGCGGATCGTCCCTGTTCTCGGAGGAGACGCACGAACCGAGCGCCCTCCTCGAGGATGGACGGCATGAAGCGTTCAGACTCCGCCACCAGCACGAGGAACGGCGGCGCGTGAGGTCCTACCCACGAGCTGGGGTTGGCGCGCAGCCGCCACTCCAGCGAGCCATAGATGAGCCGCTCCTCGCTATCGCGAGCAAAGGCTTGCTCGAGTTGTAACAGAGTAACGGCCCTGCCGACCGTGTCCCAAGGAGCGAGTGTACACCCCATGACCACCACGCCGGCGAGGGCGTCGAGGTGCAGGTCTTGAGCTGCGAGGTAGCTGGTGTCCAGCGCCACGAGGGCCGCCAAGTGGCAGCCCGAGCTGTGGCCGACCAGATAAATGCGCTCGGGGTCCCCGCCGCGTGGTGCGATTGAATCCTTCAGCCAGCGTACCGCGGCTGCGACATCCTGAGGCATGGCAGGCCAGTGAAATGAAGGCGCGAGGCGGTAATCCATGGTGGCGCACATGATACCGCGATTGGCGAGGCCGGGACACACGGGGCCGTACATGGGGGAATTGCGCCCCTCTCCCGCCTCTTCCAGGGAACCCCCGTGGATGAAGAGGACCACCGGCGCGCGCACGGTCGTGGCCGGGAAATACAGGTCCATGTGCTCGTCCGCAGTGGGTTTCGCGACATAGGGGATGTTGCGCTCGATCCGCTGCGCACCGAGCAGGTGCGCGCCGGCTCCAACTGCGAGCACGCTCAACCTAAACGTGTGAAGGAAATCCACAGGTCCTCATGCTCAGACCGGTGTGATGTTCCGGTTCGTGCGGAACACGTTCTGCGGGTCCCACTCTGCCTTGATCTCGCCAAGCCGTTTGAGTCCCTTGCCAAGCGCTGCCGCGATGCGCTCGGGGCCCTCGTCCTCCGTGAGGAAGTTGATGTACGTACCGCCGGTCGAGAAACCTCTCATGTCGTTCCACGCCTCGCGGGCCCAGTTGATGTTCGCCGCGTCCTCGCCGGCGCCCTCCCACGAGCCGGCGAGGTTGAGCACGTAGCGCGCGTCGCGGTTGCCGACGGGAGAGTGCCCCTCTGCCAGCCGGTTCAGCGCGCCAGCCACCTGAAACAAAACCACGGCCGAGTGAGGTGAGGGGATTCTCGCCGCATGCTCGATGATCTTCTCGCACAGTGCCGGGTCGATGCGGGAGATGTATTCGCTCTTCCAGTAGTAGCGCCGGCCTTTCGGCTGAGTGGCGTCGAGCAGGGCCTGCATCTGCGCGTAGGGTCGGCGTACCAGCACATCCCCGATGGGCTTGCCGAACGCCTTGATGGGGGCGACGGCCTGCTCGCCCTCTGCGGGACTCCCGCTGTAACAGGCAAGCACAGCCACGATCGGCTTCCCATGCATGTCTTTCGGAAGCCACGGCGCGGGGGGCGCCGGGCGCACGAGCAGAACGAGCGTGAGTTCGGGCGGAGCCTCTTCCGCCAGCGTGCGATACACCTCGAGGACCTTGGGCGCCTCGCTTGCCGGCCAGGCAACGACGCCACCGACGATCTCCGGACCGACAGGGTACAATGCGTACTCGATGCCGGTCACGACGCCGAAGTTCCCTCCCCCGCCCCGCAACCCCCAGAAGAGGTCCGCGTTCTCGGCGCTGCTCGCTCGCACCAGGCGTGCGTCGGCGGTCACGACGTCCATGCTGACCACGGTGTCCGCCGTCCATCCCCAGCGCCGCGTCAGGTAGCCGAAGCCGCCGCCGAGTGTGAGTCCGGCGACGCCGGTGAGCGAGACGAAACCGAGGACGGCAGCGAGCCCGTGGACCTGCGTTTCGCGATCCATGTCGCCGAGCAGGCATCCGGCCTGCGCGTGGGCGATTGTTCGTTTGGGATCGACCCATACGCCGCGCATGAGCGACATGTCGAGCATCAGCGCACCGTCCGCCGTGGCCAGGCCCGCGATGTTGTGTCCTCCGCCCTTGATGCAGAGCAGCAGGTCGTTTGCCCGGGCGAATTGCACGCATGCGATCACGTCGCCGATGCCGAGGCACCGCGCGACGACGGCAGGCTTTCTGTCGATCATGCCATTCCAGACGGTTCGGGACTCTTCGTAGCCGACGTCGCCAGGCGTGAACACCGGGCCTCGCAGACGCATCCTCAAGCCGTCGAGCGTGTCCTGCTTCAGATCGATATCGCGACCGTCCATCGTCTTCGCTCTCATCATGCCGATCTCTTTCTGCATGGCGCCGAACGGAAGTGCCGGTTAAACCCATCTGCGGACACCAAGATGCCCCGTATCGGTTATCTTGTGAAGGACGCGTCCCGACCGGAGGCCATCGCCGTGCGCACCCCGCTTTTCATTCTCGCGATTACCGGAGGCCTCTCCTGCGCGGCGCCGCTCGCCGCACAGGCGCCGCTCGAGCGTCGCATCGATTCGCTCCTCGCGCGCATGACGCTCGAGGAGAAACTCGGCCAGTTGAACCTTCCTTCCGTTTTCGGTCGCGTTTCACCGGCGGAGATCGAAATGGTGCGCCGGGGACAAGTCGGCGGGTTCCTGAACCTCGACGGCCCCGAGGCGGCGCGCGACATCCAGCGCGTGGCGATGCAGGAGTCGCGGCTGCGCGTCCCCCTCCTCCTCGGCCTCGATGTCATACACGGGTACCGCACGATCTTCCCGATTCCCCTCGCCGAGGCGAGCACCTGGGACCCGGAGGTCGTGGAAGCGACGGCACGCGCCGCGGGCCGTGAGGCCCGAGCGGCGGGGATCAACTGGACCTTTGCCCCCATGGTCGATATCGCGCGGGACCCGCGCTGGGGCCGGATCGCCGAAGGCTCGGGGGAAGACCCCTATCTCGGCTCCCTGTTGGCGGCCGCCCGCGTGCGCGGCTTTCAGGAGTCGATTCTCGCGACCGCGAAGCATTTCGCCGCCTACGGCGCGGCCGAGGCGGGCCGGGAATACAACACGGTCGATGTCTCCGAGCGCGCACTACGCGAGATCTACCTGCCGCCCTTCAAGGCAGCGGTGGACGCCGGGGTCGGCTCCATCATGTCGGCGTTCAACGAGATCGCCGGCGTACCGAGCACGGCGAACCCGTGGCTGACGGACACGGTGCTGCGCCAGGAATGGCGATTCGACGGCTTTGTGGTGAGCGACTGGACCTCGATCGATGAGCTGCGGGCGCACGGGGTCGCGGCCTCGCGCGCCGAGGCTGGGCGACTGGCGCTCGCGGCCGGCATCGACATGGACATGGTGAGTGGGATTTATCGGGACAGCCTCCCCGCGCTGGTACAGGCGGGGCGGGTGCCCGTCGCCCATGTAGATGCGGCGGTGCGGCGCATCCTGCGGGCGAAACTGAGACTCGGCCTGTTCGAGGATCCCAATCGCGGCGTGGCGGCCGCGGCTCCCCCGCTCGATCGCGATCTGGCCCGGCGCGTGGCCCGGGAATCGATCGTGCTGCTCAAGAACGAGGGCGGCCTCCTCCCCCTCGGAGCTCAGGCCCGGACGATCGCGGTCATCGGCCCGCTCGCCTCCGACACGGCCGCCCCCCTCGGCCCCTGGCACGCGCGCGGACAGGCCGGCGATGTCGTGTCCGTGGTCGCCGCCATCCGCGAGCGAGCCGGCGCCGGGACCACGGTGCTGCACGCGCCGGGAACCGGCCTCACCAACGGCGACACCAGCGGCATCGCTGCGGCGGTGGCGCTGGCGCGGCGAGCGGACGTGACCGTCCTCGTCGTGGGAGAGCCGGATTCGATGAGCGGCGAAGCGAGCAGCCGGAGCCGGCTCGACCTCCCCGGCGCGCAGGAGCGGCTGCAGCAGGCCGTGGTGGCTACCGGCCGGCCCGTGGTGCTGGTCCTCATGAACGGCCGCCCGCTCATCCTTACGTGGGCCGCGGAGCACGTTCCCGCGATACTCGAGACATGGTTTCTGGGTGTCGAGACCGGTCACGCGATCGCCGATGTCCTCTTCGGCGACGTGAACCCGAGCGGGCGGTTGCCGGTGACCTTCCCGCGGACGGTCGGCCAGATCCCGATCTACTACAACGCCAAGAACACCGGGCGTCCGGCAGTGGAGGGGCAGCATTTCACCTCCAAGTACCTGGACGTCCCGAACACGCCCCTGTACCCGTTCGGCTATGGCCTCAGCTACACCACCTTCGCGTACCGGGATTTGCAGCTCCGCGCCGCGCGACTCGGGCCGGCGGACACGCTCGTCGTCACGATGACGGTCGCGAACACCGGTGCCCGTCCGGGAACCGAGGTGGTCCAGCTGTACGTGCGCGACGACGTAGGGAGCGTCACCCGCCCCCTGCGCGAGCTGAGAGGGTTCCGGCGCGTCGTCCTCGAGGCCGGCGCGGCGCGCACGGTCGAGTTTCGTGTTCCGGTCGGTGAGCTCGGCGTCTGGGGGTCCGCGATGAAGTTCGCCGTTGAGCCAGGCACGTTCCGGGTGTTCGTCGGCCCCAACTCGACGGCCGAGCTGGCCGCGGGGTTCGAGGTGGTGGCACCAAACGCCCGCTAATGCCAGAGGAGTCCGGCATGACCGTCCGGCCGTACATGCTTGCAGAGGTGACGTGGAAGACGGTGCGTGAGATGGGGTACGAAGTCGCCGTGCTCCCCTGGGGCGCCACCGAGGCGCACAACACCCACCTGCCCTACGGCACCGACAATGTCCAATGCGAGTACATCGCCGCCGAGGCCGCCCGTCTGGCCTGGGACGCCGGCGCGCGGGTCGCGGTGCTGCCGATCGTTCCTTTCGGCGTGCAAACCGGCCAGCTCGACATTCCCTTCTGTCTCAACCTCAACCCGAGCACGCAGGCCGCCGTCCTCGGCGACCTGGCGCACAGTCTCGAGGGCCAAGGCGTCCGCAAGCTCGTGATCCTCAACGGGCACGGCGGCAACGATTTCCGAGCGACGATCCGAGAGCTGCAGCCGCGCGTGAAGCTCTTCCTCTGCGTGACGAACTGGTACCAGGTGGTGGATGCGGGAGCGTACTTCGAGGACCTGGGCGACCACGCGGGCGAGATGGAGACCAGCATCATGCTGCACGTCGCGCCAGCGCTCGTCCGTCCGCTCTCCGAGGCCGGCGAGGGGAAGGAACGGCGCTTTCGCATCGGGGCGTTTCGCGAGGGATGGGCCTGGGCGCCGCGCCGGTGGACCCAAGTGTCGAGCGACACGGGAATTGGAAACCCCGGCGCGGCGAGCTCACAGAAAGGCGAACGGTATGCGGCCGCCGTCGTCGAGCGCTTGAGTCGTTTCCTCGTCGATCTCGCCCGAGCCGACCTGGACAGCCTGTACGAGCCCCGGCCGACGACCCATGACGGGCCGTATCACCGTTCGGTTCAGGGTCGCGTTACCGGCGATCGCCCTGACGCAACCAAGGGGCTGTGATGAGCACAATCGAGCCTTCTCACACGGCGAATGGAGCTACGCATCGTGACGCCCAGTTTATCCCCGTGCAGACACCTCCATCTGTTTCTCGTCTCTCTTGCTCTGTTGAATGGATGCCGTCATGAGGAGCCCCGCCTCTTCAAGCGACTGACCCCGCAGCAAACCGGGATCGCATTCGCCAATACCATCACCACCAACGACTCGGTGAATGTTCAGACCGACGTCTACGTGTACAACGGCGCGGGCGTGGCCGTCGGGGATATCGATAACGACGGGTTGCCGGACCTGTTCTTCACCGGCAACATGGTCTCGAGCCGCCTGTACGTGAACAGAGGCAACATGCGGTTCGAAGACATGACGGAATCCGCGGGGGTGCAGACGACCAGGTGGGCCACCGGCGCGACCATGGTGGACATCAATGACGACGGGTATCTGGATATCTACGTCTCCGTCTCCGGGTCCGAGGGGTCCACGGGGAAAGACCGGGCCAACCTGTTGTTCCTCAACAACCGGGATCACACGTTCACGGAGGCGGCGGCACGGTACGGCATCGCCGACACGGGCTTCACCACCCACGCCGCCTTCCTGGATTACGACGGAGATGGAGACCTCGATCTCTTCTTGCTCAACAATTCGCCCAAGGACTTTGCACGGGGTGCGGCAGACACGCATCCGCTGGGCGTACGCAGTGAGAGTCCCGGCGGCTGGAATCGGCTGTATCGGAACAACGGCAATGGAACCCTTACCGATGTATCCCGCGAAGCAGGAATCCTACGACAGGTCGGATATGGACTCGGGGTGGTGGTTGCCGACGTAAATCGGGATGGATGGCCCGACCTCTACGTCTCCAGCGACGTCGCACCCAATGATGTCCTCTACATCAACAACGGGGATGGCACGTTTACCGATAAGGCCGGCGCGTGGATCAAGCATGCGAGCTTTGCGGGCATGGGCGTTGATATCGCCGATTTCAATAACGACGGCTGGCCCGACATCCTGCAAATGGACATGCTGCCCGCCGCCCTGGACCAACAGAAGCGGATGAGCGGGTACCTCACCTACGGCGGCCGCGTGGAGCTACGGCGCAGGGGATTTCGCGACGATTACGACGCCAACTCGCTGCAATTGAGTAACGGCGTCACGCAGGACGGTGACGTCCTCTTCAGTGAAATCGCCCACCTGGCGGGCGTCGCGTCCACCGATTGGAGCTGGAGTGCCCTGTTCGCCGACTTCGACAATGACGGGTCCAAGGACATTTTCGTCACCAACGGCTATCCCAAAGCCCCCAATGATCTCGATTACCAGGCGGCGGTATTAGGGGCACGCCGCTCCGGAGATCATCAGATGGCCCTGAGACTCTTACACGACCTGCGCAGTTACCGGGTGTCGAATTATGTCTTCCGGAACAACGGTGACCTGACGTTCGCCGACAAGACCAAAGCATGGGGAATGGACCAGCCGGGCTTTTCGTATGGGGCGGCCTACGCCGATCTCAGTAACGACGGCAGACTCGACATCGTGGTGAATAACATCGACGCGCCCGCGTCGATCTACGAAAATATCCAACCCACAGACGCCGCCCCTCACTATCTGCAAGTCAAGCTCGAAGGGGAGTCTCCCAACCGGGCGGGGATCGGATCGACGTTGATCCTCACCGCCGGGGGGAAGCAGCAGTACCTCTACCATTCCCCGACCCGCGGCTACATGTCCACGATGGAGACCCTCGAGCATTTCGGCCTCGGCGCGGCGACGCGGGTGGATAGCCTGCGCGTCGTCTGGCCCGACGGGCGGGTGCAGACACTGACAGATGTAGCCGCCGACCACATCATAACGGTGAGACAGCAGGACGCGACGGGCAGTCGCCGACCGCTGACGGCTGACCGCCGGCAGCTCCCGTTCCAGCCAATGGATGCGCTCCACGCGTTGCCATACACACAGGTCGAAGAGGCGTCCGATTACGAGGTCCAACCGCTCTTGCCGTACGAGCTGTCCCGGCAGGGCCCACCCGTCGCCGTGCAAGACGTGAACGGTGACGGCCTGGATGATGTCTTCATTGGCGGTGGCGCGGGTGTCCCCGGCAAGCTGTTCATTCAGCGGCGGGACGGCAGGTTCGTCGAATCGGTCCAGGGTCAACCCTGGGAGGCCGACAAAGCCTACGAAGATTGGGGCGCACTGTTCTTCGACGCCAACGGCGACGGCCGGCCGGACTTGTATGTGGCGAGCTGCGGATACCGACTCGCGCCGGTGTCGCGTTGGTTGCAGGACCGCCTCTACATCAACCAGGGTGGCGGTCGGTTCGTGAGAGACAGCCAAGCCTTGCCGCGGATGCCGACCTGCACGGCGAGCGTGGCGGCTGGGGACTTCACCGGCGACGGCCGGCTGGATCTGTTCGTGGGCGGGCGCCTCACCCCAAGGAATTACCCGTACCCGACCCGCAGCTATCTCTTACGCAACGAGGGGGGCCACTTCAGCGATGTCACGGCAGAGGTTGCGCCGGAGCTCAGTCAGCCGAGCGGCATGATCACGGCGGCGGTCTGGAGTGATTACGACGGCGACGGGCGCCTGGATCTGGTCACGGCCGGCGAATGGATGCCGCTCCAGTTCTATCACAATGACGGCAAGCAATTGCGCAATGTGTCGGCAGCGGTGGGCCTGCCGCCGCTGCGGGGATGGTGGTACAGTCTCGCGGTCGGAGACTTCAACCACGATGGCCATCCCGATCTGGTGGCGGGCAATCTGGGGCTGAACTTCGCGTACCGGACCTCGCCGCAGAGCCGGTTCGGGGTCTATGCGGCGGATTTCACCGGAGGTCGGACCACCGACATCGTCCTGACGCAGCAAATCGGCGGAACAGAGTATCCGCTCTTCGGGCGGGCGAGATTGGGACCGGCCATCTACCCCGTTGCGCTGCGGGTCCGGAGCTACGCGTCGTTTGCCACGGCGTCCGTCGAACAGCTGTTCGGCGCCCCCCAGCTACGGCGCGCCCTCCATTATCAGACGGATACGTTTGCCAGCGTCTATTTGCAGAATGACGGCGACGGCACGTTCACCTCGGTGCCGCTGCCCAACCAGGCGCAGATCGCACCGATCCGCGGCATCATCGCCTACGACGTGGACGGGGATGGAAACCTCGACCTGATCGTGGCCGGCAACCTGTACGATACCGAGCCGAACACCCCCCCGGCGGACGCCGGGAACGGCCTCTGGCTGAAGGGCGACGGGCGGGGGCATTTCACTCCCGTGCCCCCGGTGGAAAGCGGCTTCCTGGCGCCCCGCGACGTTGCCGGGCTTGCCCTGATGCAAACGCATGCAGGGAAAGCCGTGCTCGTCGCGAATACCGGCGATTCCCTGCAGGCGTTTACGATCCGAAACCGGTAAGTCTGGCTTACCAGCCCGGGTTCTGCTGCAGCATGTCTGTACTCCCGACACGGCTCAACTCGATCTGGAGGGACGGGATCGGATAGAGCGCATACCGCGTGGTGAACGGGGCCGCTGTCGTGAGATAGGGTATGCGGTTCTTCTCCGAGGCGACGTAGTTGACGATCGTCGTATCGGCGGCGCCCCAGCGGCGCAGGTCGAAGAAGCGCTGGCCTTCCATCGCCAGCTCGAGCCGGCGCTCATAGCGCACCGCTGTTCTCGCAGAGGCCTGATCCGCCCACGGTCCCGGATAGAGGCCGATGCGGTACCGGGCCCAGGGAGTCGATAGAGAGTCGAGCGTCGCGTTCTGGACCAGCGGCACGGCCATGCGGTTATCTGTCGCACACACGGGGTAGGTCGCCTTCAGAATGCTGTCCGATACGGCGTCAGCCCCACGCCCACACCCCTGGGCGACCTGGCCGGCCCGCGCCCGGATCTGATTGACGATCGCCCGGGCGTTCTCGAGGCTGCCGACTTCGACCTCCGCCTCGGCGAGGAGCAGCAGCATGTCGGCGTAGCGGAAGATGTGCATGGGCACATCGTTCGTCTGCGTCGCCTGCCACCCCACGTTGTTTTCGGCGTCGGCCCCTTGCTCCTGGACGTTCTTCTTCGAGCTGTACGGGCCGCTGTACGACGCATCCCGGATCCAGGACCGGTTGTGAAGCCCCCAGTCTTTGTAGGGCACGTTATCCCGGCCCACGGTCCAGTCGAGCCGCGGATCGACCGGCCGGACGACGCCGGCCGCGAAATTCGAGTCGGGGACAGGCGTGTTCCACGCGGGGCCCGCCAGCGCCAACGGCAAGCCGGCGGCGTCCACCTGGAAGAAGTTGACCAGGTTGAAGGAGGGCTGGTGGAAGCCACAGCAGCCGAAGTGGCTGCCCGAGTGCGGGAAATTGAGGCGTTCGCCCCAGTTCGAGTTCCACCCGCTGGGCTCTCCGTCCCGGACGGAGGCCTGAAAGGCGAGGATCGTTTCCGGACCATTGCGAAGGTTGCTGAAGCCGGTCCAGACATGATCGAAGCTCGTTTCCAGCGCGTACACGCCGGAGGCCTGCACGGCCCGCAACGTGACTAACGCCGAGTCCCAGAGGGCTGGGGTCGTAGCGGCGCCATACACCTGCACCCGGCCCTTGTAGGCCCTGGCGGCCCACGAGGTCGCGCGTCCCTTGTCGCCGCCCCGCGGAATCGCCGGGAGCAGCGTGATGGCCTCCTTCAGGTCGGCCAGGATCTCCGCGATGGCATTCACCCCCACATTGGTCTTGCGGAAATCCGTGTCGGTCTCGTGATAGTAGGGAATGTGCCCCCACATCCGATACGCCTCGAAGTGGTAGTGCGCCCGGAGGAACAGCGCTTCGCCGCGGATGCCCGCCGCGTCCACGTCGGAGATCTCGCCCGGCTTCTCACGGCGGACCTTCGCCAGCAGGCGTAGGGTGGCGTTGGCCCGCGCCACGCCTTCGTAGGCCTGGCTCCACTTCTGGTTCAGGTAGCCATCGACATCAGAAGCGCCCCACTGGTAGATCTCGATGGGGAAGATCGGACTCGCATCACCCGCGGAGGACCCCCTGTAGGCGTCATCGCTCGTGACGCTCCCCCACACCCAGTTGCTGGCCGCGCATCCCCAGGATCCGGAGCTGCTGCTGCAGTCCAGCGACCGGTAGGCGGCGATGAGGGTGCCTTCGACGCCGGCGCGAGTCGCCAGCACATCCTCATCCAAAGTCGCTTGGGCGGGAGTGTCCAGAAAACCCTTGCAGGCGTGGGTGAGGCCGGTCACCAGCATCACGAACGCCATCCCGCAGAGTAGTCGATGCCGATTTCGTGTGCTCATTTGGGGAGGGAAAAAATAACGCCTGCAGGGGAAGCCGTGCGTGTCGCGAAACCGGCGATTCCCTGCAGGCGTGTACGATCCGAAACCGCTACGTCCGGTTCACCAGCCCGGGTTCTGCTGCAGCATGTCTGTAGCCCCCACCTTGCTCAATTCGATCTGGAGGGACGGGATCGGATAGAGCGCATACCGAGTGGTGAACGGGGCCGCGGACGTGAGATAGGGGATCCGGGCCTTTTCCGAGGCGACGTAGTTGACGATTGTCGTATCGGCGGCGCCCCAGCGGCGCAGGTCGAAGAACCGCTGGCCCTCCATCGCCAGCTCGAGCCGGCGCTCATACCGCACCGCCGTTCTCGCGTACGCCTGATCCGGGAACGACGGGTACAGGCCGATGCGGTACACCGCCCAGGGCTCGGTCAGCGAATAGACGCTGCCGGCTAGGGTCAGCGGCACGGCCATGCGCTCATCGGTCGCACACGCGGGGTAGGTCGCCTTCAAAACACTATCCGTAGCAGGAACACCAGCATCCCCATGCCCACACCCCTGGGCGACCTGGCCGGCCCGCGCCCTGATCGAATTGACGATCGCCAGGGCGTTCGTGAGCGACCCTACCTCGACCTCCGCCTCGGCGAGGAGCAGCAGCGCGTCGGCATAGCGGAAGATGTGGATGGGCACATCGTTCGTCTGCGTCGTCTGCCAGCCCACGTTGTCTTCGGCGTTGGCCCCTTGCTCCTGGGCGTTCTTCTTCGCGCTGTACGGACCGCTGTAGGACGCATCCCGGATCCACAACCGGTTGTGGAGCCCCCAGTCCTTGTAGGGCACGTTATCCCGGCCCACGGTCCAGTCGAGCCGCGGATCGACCGGTCGGACGACGCCGGCGGCGAAATTCGAGTCGGGAACGGGAGTGTTCCACGCTGGGCCCGCCAGCGCCAGCGGCAGGCCGGCTGCGTCCACCTGGAAGAAGTTGACGAGGTTGAAGGAGGGCTGGTGGAAGCCGCAGCAGCCGAAGTGGCTGCCCGAATGCGGGAAATTCAGGCGCTCGCCCCAGTTCGAGTTCCAGCCGCTGGGCTCCCCGTCTCCGACGGAGGCCTGAAACGCGAGGATCGTTTCCGGACCATTCCGATAGTTGAGAAAGCCGGTCCAGACGTGATCGAAGCTCGTTTCCAGCGCGTACACGCCGGAGGTCTGCACGGCCCGCAAGGTCGTCAACGCGCCGGCGTAATCGCCGGCATAGATCTGCACTCGGCCCTTGTAAGCCGTGGCGGCCCACGAGGTCGCGCGTCCCTTGTCGGCTTGCGTTGCCGGGAGCAGTGTGATGGCCTCATCGAGGTCCGTGAGGATCTCCGCGGTGGCGTTCACCCCCACGTTGGACTTGCGGAAATCGGTGTCGGTCTCGCGATAGTAGGGAATGTTCCCCCACATCCGGTACGCCTCGAAGTGGTAGTGCGCCCGGAGGAACAGCGCTTCTCCCCGGATGCGCGCCGCCGTCGCGTCGTCGATCTCCCCCGGCTTCTCCGCCCGGACCTTCTCCAGCAGGCGGAGGGTGGCATTGGAACGCGCCACCCCGTCGTAGACCTGGCTCCACTTTTGGTTCAGGTAATCGTCGGCGGTTCCCACGGACCAGTAGTAGGTCTCGATGTCATTGACCGGCTGCTGGTCGCCCAGGTTGGACCCCTTGTAGGAGTCATCGCTCGTGACGCTCCCCCACACCCAGTTGCTGGCCGCGCATCCCCACGACCCAGCGGAGCTGCTGCTGCAGTCCAGCGACCGGTAGGCGGCGATGAGCGTGCCTTCGACGCCGGCTTTAGTTGCCAGCGTCTGCTCATCCAAGGTTCCTTGGGTGGGTGTGTCGAGAAACCCCTTGCAGGCGTACGTCACGCCGGCGGCGACCATCACTCCCGCGATCCCGTGCAGCAGTCGCTTCCAATTGTGCTTGTTCATCGTCTTCCGTCCTTGAATAAAGACGAGTCGCTAGAACGTGGTCGTAATGCCGATGGTGATCGTACGGTTGCTCGGATACGTGCCCTGATCGACACCCCGGAACTGGTCGCGGATGTCGCCGGCCGCTCCGAACGTGCTCGCCGCCGGCAGCGCGGGATCGAGCCCCGAGTATCCGGTGATGGTGAACAGGTTTTCCGCCTGCACATAGACACGCCCGGCCGGGATCCAGCGGACGAAGGCCGGGGGCAGGTTATAGGCGACCTGCAGCGTGCGCAGCCGGACGTACGTGCCGCTTTCCACCCAGTAGCTCGAGAACTGCCGGCTGAACACATCACTCGCGTCCAGTTTGGGATACTTGGCGTTCTGGTGCGTCGGCGTCCAGGATTCGGCCAGTCGATCCTTCCGCACGTTGGTATCGAAATACCGGAACACTTCCCAGTATTTCTGCACGTTGAAGATCTGGTTCCCGAACGTGCCGAACACCGTGGTGCTGAACTCCCAGGCACCGTGGCGCAGCGCGAGATCCAATCCACCGGTGAAGTCGGGATGGGGGCTGCCGATCACGGCGCGGTCGGCGCCCGTGATCCGGCCGTCCCCGTTCAAATCCTTGAACTTG
>JBGPIW010000021.1:0-15017 GCA_041485045.1 Gemmatimonadota bacterium
CAATCGGCGCGCCAGTAGGACTTAAGCAGCAGATTGGAGCTGGGGTGTGGCGTCCGTGCAACAGAAGAATTGGCCCCGAAGGATTCGAACCTTCATTCACGGATCCAAAGTCCGTTGTCCTGCCATTGGACGAGGGGCCAGAGGCGGCGTGTGCGATCCCAATCTATGCGGTCCGAGTGGGTCATGGCAGCGCCTCGCCCCGCGGCCGGCACCGCTTCAGATTTCGCCCATGACTCTCCGTCCTCTGGTTTCTGCGACGTCGCTCCTCATCGCCCTTTCGAGAGCTCCGGCCTCAGGGCAGGGCATCCCGTTCAGCCAGCACGGCACCGTCTCCCAGCGCGTCGGATTCACCGACATCAGTATCTCCTACAACCGGCCCGTGGCCCACGGGCGCGTCTTGTTCGGCAAACTGGTGAAGTGGGGACGGGTGTGGCACCCGGGAGCGGATTCCGCGACCACCATCACGTTCAGCAAGGGCGTCACCATCGAAGGCCAGTCGCTCGCCGCGGGACAGTACACGCTGTGGACGATTCCCGACACGACGCGCTGGACCGTGATCTTCAGCCGCGCGGTCCACGTGTTCCACTTGCCGTATCCCGGTGAGTCGTTCGACGTCCTGCGAGTAACGGTCGCGCCGGTGCAGGGGAGCCACATGGAGGTGCTGGCGTACTACTTCCCGGTCGTCGGGCCCGACTCAGCGGTGCTGAACCTGCACTGGGGCGCGACGATCGTTCCGCTGCGCATCCACACGCGGTAGTCCCCAGCCCGCGGTCATGGTCTCGGACTCCTGCACACCGCACGTCTCGAACACGACCGGGTGCGCCCCGGTCTGCAGCAGCTCGTGGAGCATCTCATGCTCCACCAGGCGCTCATCCGAGAGGTGCGTGGTCGCGATGAAGATCGAATGTGGCGGTTCCCACCAGCCCCAACGGGGCCCGCCTGGAGTCGCGAATTGATCACCCGGCACTTCGTACCACTCGACCCGGTCCAACGGGGCGGTGATCTCGGCACAGGTCTCCATGCGCTGCCACCAGACGGCGTAGGGCGGCGGGGGCGAAGCGAACGGTCGTGCGTCGGCCGGTTCGAAGGGCCGTGCCAGGCAGGCGCCGAGGAGCAAGAGACCCGCTGACAGCAACTCCCCAACCGGGCCCCGCTCCCAGCGTCTTTGTCTCGCCGATCGTATTCCTGCCAATCGCACTCCTATTGAACGACGATCCGTCCGGACATGGCCGTCCCGTGGACCCCGCAATCATATGTGTACGTCCCGGGAGTGTTGAACGTCACCGAATACGACGAGCCGGCTGCGCTCTTGACCGCACTGCTCGTGAAGCTCGGCGAGCCGGTGGATTGTATGCTGTGCTGCCCGGCCGCGTTCCAGGTCCATGTGACGGTGCTTCCTGCCGCGATCGTGTTCACGGCGGGGTTCTGGCTGCCGTCATGGGCACTGCGGAAGTAGATGTTCCCTACCGTCACGCTGCCGACCGGGCCACCGCCACCGCCACCGCCACCGCCACCACCGCCACCGCCGCCGCCACCACCGTAGGGCGAGGTCGCGCTGCCGCACGCCGCAAGGGACAAGAGAGCGGCTGCCGTGATCCATCTGGGGTATCGCATCGTCATAACCTCCACCATGAGTGAATGCAGCGCGACGGCGATTGCTTCGCGTACACTCACCTGAACACACGGACGCCTTCCGAAATTCCCGCGCACCACCACCCTCACAGCGTCCGGACACGGACCGAGCAACTGATCGTGCGCTAGGCGTCTGCACTCGCGGACGGCGCCGCCACCGCGCGCGTGTCGGTCGTGATCGCTGTCACGTTCTTCCCGCCCACTGCGGCGGCCGCGTCGTCACGGTCGCGTGCCGAACGGTATACCGCCGCCACCGCGGATCCGGATCCGCACAAGCGCACCCACAGTGGTCCCGTTTGCGCGACGCGCTCGAACACGGCTCGCAGCTCCGGGTGGCGGGAGAATACCGGGACCTCGAAGTCGTTCCCCCCCAGGCGGCCGACGCTGCCCCAGCTGGCGAATGCGTCGCTGTCGAACACAACGGGGCCGCGCAGCGTGGGAATGGGATGCATCTCGTCCCACCAGCGGTACGCCTCCGCCGTCGCCACGCCCACGGCCGGAACGGCGACGAGCGCCGGGGCCGCGGGACAGGACGGCAGGCGAAACAGCCGCTCGCCGCGTCCCCAAGCGAGCGCCGCGGGCGCGCCGCTCGCGAAGAACGCCACGTCGGCGCCGAGGCGGGTGGCCAGCAAGAGGACCTCCTGCCGGGGGACGACATTCCCGGCGAGGGTATTCACGGCGTGCAGCGTCGCCGCGGCGTCGCTCGAGCCACCACCGAGCCCCGCGCGCACGGGGATGCGCTTGGTAAGACGGATCGCGACCCCGAATTTCGCACCGATGGTCTCGAGGACCGCGCGGGCCGCCCGCACCGCGAGGTTCTCCTCGGCTGGACCCAGGTCGGGGCCGTCCACCTGGAGCGAGACCCCGGCGGAGGTGCGCGTCACCGCGATCTCGTCTGCCAGCTCGAGCAGGGTGAAGGCCGTTTCGATCTGGTGGTGGCCGCCGCTCTCTCGGGCGAGGACGCGGAGCAACAGATTCACTTTCGCATGCGCCGCGATGCGGACGCGGTCGGGTGCGGCGGCGCTGCTCACGGGGCGGGCTCCGGAGGGGGAGCGGCGCGACGCAGGTCTCCGAGGTGGAGGTGCGCGCGCGTCAACGCGTCGAGGCCGAGCAGCGTGATCGGGATGAATCCGGCGAGATGGAAGGCGAACGCGTAGGCGAGCGCGAGCGTCGCGCCGATGCCGTAGAACTGGAGTGTGAGGCGCGTCGCGTACTCGAACACGCCCCAGAACCCCGGCGCGGCCGGGATCGCCACGCCGAATCCGATGAGACCCTGGAGCAGCAAGGCGCCCTCCGCCGGTACAGCCAGATGGAACGCGCGGAAGCAGAGGGCGAACGCCGCGGCGTTGACAAGCCACAGGACGAGCGACCAGCCGAGGACTCCGGCGAACCGCCCGGGGCTCTTCAGGACGGCGAGGCCTGCCACCAGTCCGTCGGCGACCGACCGGAGCTTTCGCGCCAGGCGCTCGGGCAGCAACGCCCGGGCGATCCGGTCCAGCAGCGAGAGCCACGGGCCGGGCCGGAGCGCCACGACAAACGCCACGAGCAGCGCGGCGCCGAAGGCGATCGCGACGCCTGCGGCGATGCGGGACAAGGGTGTGCCGCCGACCGCGGCCTGACTGGGAAACGACGGCGCGGCGATCGCCGCCGCCATCAGGGCGAGCATCATCAACCCGTCGAACACCCGCTCCACGCCGATCGACGCGAGTGCGGTGGTGAACCGGACCGGCAGGCCCCGGCTGGCGACCCAGGCGCGGGCGAACTCGCCGGCGCGCGCCGGCAGGAGGTTGTTCGCCATGAACCCGATCGCGGTCGCGTCCCACAGCGGCCGCCACGGGTAGCGCCCGCCGTCGGGGGCACGGAGCAGCACGCGCCAGCGCAGCGTACGCAGCGGGAAGGTGAGTGTGGCGACGCCCGCGGAGGCGAAAATCAGCAGCGGGTTGGCGGCCCGCACGCCGGCCAGCACCGCGCGCAGGTTTACGCCGTGCACCGCCCAGGCGAGAAACGCGGCGGTGACGGCGAGGCCCAGCGGCCAGGTCCAGCGCGACGGCCGTCTAGGCGCCGGACTGGATGGCGAGGTCAACGAGATCGCAGACTTCGTCGAACAGCGCGGGGAGCTGGTCCGGTGGGGTCCGCCGGGCCAGCTCGCGCAGCTCCTGCACGCGCGCCAGCGCGCGATCGCCGCGGTACAGTAGGGTCCGGACGTCCACCACCGGCAGTGTCGGGCCGATGGGGGTCTCGAGAGCGGCCGACGCGAACGAGGGTGCAGGCGGCCGTCGCGTGTCGCTCGTAGGCGCGGCGGGAACCTCTGCCTCCCCCATCAGCTCCTCGAGCGAGGCCGGACCGATGCCTGCCGCCACCATGCGCTCGTAGGCGATCCACGAGCCCGCGATGTCCAGCGTTTCCGCCGGCGTCTCCGACATCTCCGTCAGGAAGAGCGGGGGCATCGCCGGCTTGGGCGGCTCCGGCCGCGGCGCATCGGCGACCGGTGCGGGCTGGGCCGCGGGCTGCGGCCGCACGGGGGGCACGGCCATCTCGGACATCCAGCCCAACGGGTCCGGCTCCGGGGGCGCGAGCTCCAGCGATTCGATGGGGACGATCGGACCGCCGGGCGTCGCCGCCGCCGGCTCCGGTTCGTCCAGCGCCGCCCCGAGGGGCTGCGCACCAGGGTACGCGACGAGCGTCGGTGGAGCCGCGGGCGGCGCGGACGGGGTCCCGAGCGAGCGGAGCTGGGCGGCCACACCGGCCAAGCCAGTGGCGAGACGCTCGTCATCCGCGTTGCCGGCGGTGGCGAGCAGCTCGCTGGCCTGGCGCAGCGCCGCCGCGAAGCGGGACGGCTCCTGGACGGCGTGCCCCAGGGCCACCGCCTCGCGGGCAGCTTCCTCGAACCGGCTCAGGCTCTGGGGGAGCGGACCTTCCCCAGCGATGGAGAGGGCGCGGAACGTGCCGGCGAGGGTGTGGACGCGCAGCTCGCGCTGCGTCACGCTCGGCGCGCGCTCGATCGCGTCGGCGGCGAGCCGCAGGTGCTCGCCGTGACTGACGAGCTCCACCCGCGACAACGGCGCGGCCTGGGCTGCGCCGGCGCCGCGCTGCACGATGTGTGGGCCGACGTCGTCGAAGTAGAGATCGCTGATAGGAATGACCGCCGGCTCGCGATCGAAGAACCGCGCCAGCTGGCCCGCGAACGCGCGAAACGCCGGTGATTCAGGATCGGGCTTGCCCCGTTCGGCGACCTCACGTGCGGCCTGCGCGATCGCGGTTCCCGCGTGCTGAAAGAAATCCGGCGCTGCGGCCGGCGGGTTGGGCCCGCCGCGCAGCACCTCGTTGACTGCCCGCTCGATGCCCTCGAGCACGTCGGGGAGGGGCGGCAGGTCGTTGAGGGCGGCGAGACCGCGCAACGGTTGCAGCGTCCGGAGGACCTGCTGCAGCGGCTCGCGCGACGGCACGCTGCCGCGCAACGCCGTCGCGGCGCGGTCCAGGGTGCTGGCGATCGCGGCACCCTCGCGGGCGACGAACGCGCGGACTCCCGCGTCGAGCCCCGGTGCCTCGGCTTGGCGGATCCCGCCCGACGGGCGTCCCGACAGCTGCTCCAGCTCGCGCGCCAGCGCCTCGGCCTTCGCCGTTTCGGCCTCGCCCCACGTCGCGACCCGGCGGATCAGGATCTTGAGGTCGTCCACCGTCCGGATCGCGACCTGGCGCGTGCCCGGATCCCAGCCGCGTCGCCCTTCGCGCAGGCTGCGCGCGAGCGACTCGAGCCCCGCGGCCGTGCGGGCGATCGGCGTTTGGCTCGCCATCAGCGCGCTGCCGCGCAGCGCGCGCGACAGCCGCACGAACTCGTCGGCCGCGGGTGGGCCCTCGGGCGCGAGCAGGGCGTCCAGCCGCTCCAGGTACTCCCCCGCCTCGAGGGCGAAGAAGTCGGCCATCGCGGGCGGTGGGCCGGGCGTATGCGTCATGGTCCGATCAAAATAAGGAAAGCGTCAGCTTTCAGCCATCAGCCGGGGGATTTCCCTGCAGCAGCCGCATCCACCAGGTGCCGCATCCGCCGCACCGCTTCCTCCAGCCCCCAGTACACGGCGTTGCTCACGATGCTGTGGCCGATGTTGAGCTCCTCGATCTCGGGGGTGGCCGCGACCGGTTGGACGTTCTGGTACGTCAAGCCGTGGCCGGCGTGCACGGCAAGGCCGCGTGCAGCGGCGTGTCGAGCGGCGCGCCCCACCGCGGCCAGCGCCCGTCCGTTGCGCTTCCAGGTGTGGGCGTAGCGGCCGGTGTGCAGCTCCACGGCGGCGGCGCCGAGTGCGGCGGCATGATCGATGGCGCGCGGCGACGGATCGATGAAGAGACTCACCCGGATCCCGGCGTCCGCCAGGCGTCCCACCGTGGCGGCGATGCGGCGGTCGCGTGCGCCGCCGTGCAGCGCGAGTCCGCCCTCAGTGGTGATCTCCTGTCGCCGTTCGGGGACGAGCGTGGCCTGGAACGGGCGGAGTCGGAGGGCGATGCGGACGATGTCGGGATGTGCGCCGAGCTCGAGGTTGAGCACCGTCCGCACGCTCTGCGTCAACCGTCGCACATCGGCGTCTTGAATGTGACGGCGGTCCTCACGCAGGTGCACCGTGATGCCGTCGGCCCCGGCGCGCTCGGCGTCGGCAGCGGCGCGGACCGGGTCGGGTTCGTCGGTGCGACGCGCCTGCCGCAACGTTGCGACATGGTCGATGTTGACGTAGAGGCGCATGGTTCTTTACCTTCGGGTCGGTTCGCTCACTCGAGGAGTTCGGCAATGCGACGATTGCTCATGGTCCTCAGCGCGCTGGGGATGGCCTGTGGTGGTGGCGGCGGCCGCTCGCAGACGCCCGTGCCGGCGACCATGAACGACGCCCTGAGCCAGTTCCTCGCTGCGGCAGAAGCGAAAGACATCCCGCGCATGGGGCGGTTGTGGGGTACGGCGCGCGGGCCGGCCGTCGAATGGATGACGGATTCGATCCTGAACATGCGCTTGTCCATCGTACAGCGGTACCTGACCGCGAACGGGTTCCGCATCGTCGAAGGGCCGCTCCCGGTCGCGGGCCATCCCGACCGCCGGCTGTACCGGGTGGAGTTGCAACGCTCCCAGTGCGTACACGTGCAGCCGATCGAGCTGGTGCAGGCGCGTCGCGGCGGGTGGCTCGTGTACGACGTCCATCTGGAGAATGCGAACGAAGGGGGGGCTTGCGCCGGCCCGCCGGGAACCAGGCCGTAGCGCCGGCGCGTTGCTCATTCGGTAAGCTCGAGCAGAATCCCCGCCGTCGATTTGGGATGGAGAAAGGCAATGCGTCGGCCCGCGGCGCCGCGGCGCGGCGTGTCATCCACGAGTCGATAACCGGCGGCGCGACACTTTTGCAGGGCTTGGTCGAGGTCGGGGACCCGGTAGCACACATGATGAATACCGGGGCCGCGACGGGCGATGAACTTGGCGATCGGACTCTCGGGGTCGCGCGGCTCGAGCAGCTCGACGTCCACATCGCCGAACCGCACGCTCACGATCGAAGCTCCATCGGCGTCTTCGGGGTGGCCGGGCACGAGGCCCAGGACGTCGCGGTAGAACGGCAGCGCGTCGGCGATGCGAGACACGGCGATGCCGACGTGGGCGAGGCGTGGTGCGGATTCGTCCATGACGGCGAGAACTTAACGACGGAATGTGAAGGAGCAAACGGCATGACGGAGACTCATCCGACGGCGGTGACCGACGATTCGTTCGGCCACGATGTGGAGCAGCACAAAGGGCTGGTCCTGGTGGATTTCTGGGCCACCTGGTGCGGACCCTGCCACACGGTCTCACCGATCCTGGAGCAGCTGGCTGGGGAGTACGCCGGCAAGATCAAGGTCGCCAAAATGGACGTGGACGCGAATCAACGCACGACCATGCGCTTCAACGTCCGGTCAATTCCGAGTATCCTTTTCTTCCGGGACGGCCGCCACGTCGATACGCTGGTCGGGGCCTATCCCAAAGCGGCGTTCGACGAAAAAATCCAGCACCACCTGAAGTAACGGCTGTCCTGCGCGGAGGGGTCGCGATGCGCGCGAGCACGGCTCGCTTGACGAATTCGCCGGTCCGTCTCGCGGAGCTCGCGTTTCCGCAGACCGGCCGGCTGATTCACCGCACCCGTCTGGCGTTCATCCACGTCGACAACATCCTGTCCTATGCCAAGCGCGACCGGGATGGTCGCGTGGACGGCTACCTCGTCGCGTGGCTCCCGGACGAATGTCTGCTGCTGCTGCTGCACACCGGTGAAGTGGCGAACGCGGTGTCGCTCCACACGACCGGCCGCGAGGTGATCCCGATCGCCCACGCGCTGCGTCGGATGGAGGAGGAAGTGGAGCGCGGCGAGATGGCGTACTGCACCGCTCCGTACGAACAGCTGGCCTGGATGTATGAGTCGTGCGCGGAACCGCTCAAGGTGCGGCCCGTGGATGCGCGGCGCCCGGATGCCCTGTTCCCGACGCTGGCCCAGGAGCGCGCGACCGGTGTGCTCGAGCTCATCTCGAACGGCCGCGTGTCGTACCTGCGCTTCGACAGCGGGCGCTACGCTGGCGGCTATTTCTGCAACCGACCCGAAAGCGTGCCGGTGCCGAAATACGTCGAATCGTTGTTCCGAGACGGCCCCGACGGCCAATCGCCGGGACTCTCGGCCGTGCTGTTTCCGCACGTGGCCGAGCTGCCGCCGCAGGCCCCCGTGACGCTGATTCAGACCTACCGCGACCTCTATTGGCGCATCACCGACGCCGTGGAGCGCGAGGTGCCGGGGGAGGGACGACGGCGCGCGCAGCGCCTGTCCGCCGGCCTCAGCGCGGAACATCGTGCGCTCGAGCTGCTCGGAGTGGCGCGCGACGCCCCGCTAGCCGACTCGGTGGTCCAGCCGCTCGAGCTCGCGACGGGCCTCGGCGAGTGGGCCCGACAGCTGTTGGAGGGCGTGGAGATTCTGATGCCGGGAACCGCGCCGAAGGTGCTGCGCGAGGCCACGCGCGAGCACCGCTATCTGCTGCAGTCGGCGGGCTTCTACGATCGGTTGCCGTGGCCGGTGGCGTGGTAGCGTGCGCGGCACGCTCTACGTCGTCGCCACGCCGCTCGGCAACCTCGCCGATCTCACGCCCCGCGCCGCGGACACGCTGCGCCGGGTGACGACCGTCGCGGCCGAGGACACCCGCCACACCCGTCCCCTCCTCACCCATATCGGCTCGCGCGCGGACCTGGTGAGCGTTCACGCGCACAGCTCCACCGCGGCGCTGGAGCGCGTGATCGATCTTCTGGCCGCCGGCCGCGACGTCGCCCTGGTGACGGATGCCGGAACACCGGCGGTGAGCGATCCCGGCACGGCGCTCGTCGCGGCGGTGCGCGCGCGCGCATTCCCGGTCGTCAGCGTGCCCGGCCCCACTGCGGTTGCGGCGGCGCTCGCGGTGTCGGGGTTTCCCGCCGACCGCTTCCTGTTCCTCGGCTTTCCGCCGCGCAAAGGGCCGGAGCGCCGGCGTCTGCTCGGGCTCGTCGCCGAAGCGGAATGGACCGTGGTGCTCTTCGAGTCGCCGCTGCGCACGGCGGAGCTGCTCGACGATCTCGCCGCGGTGTGCGGCGCCGAGCGCCGCGCCGCCGTCGCGCGCGAGCTCACCAAGATGTTCGAGGAGACGCGCGACGGGACCCTCGCCGATCTGGCGGGTTACTATCGGGAGACGGCGCCGCGCGGCGAAGTGACGATCGTCGTCGCCGGTACCGGCATCCCCGTGACGAAAGCGGCGCCGCCCGATCCCGAAGCCCGCGCGCGAGTGTTGCTGGCGCAAGGCATGAGCCGCCGCGACGTCGCCAACGCGCTGGCTGACGAAACCGGGATCTCGCGCAACTCCGCGTATCGGTTGGTCAACGAACTGTGAAGCTCGGACTGGCTCTCATTCTCGGTGCGCCGTCATTGGCGGTCGGGTGGGCGGCCGGTCGGTCAGGTGAGCCGGCCGCCCGTCCGTCCAACCGCCAGACCGCCCCGTCTCTCACGATCGGTCGCCTCCACTACGACGGCGGCGGCGACTGGTATGGAAATCCGTCGAGCCTGCCCAACCTGCTCGCCGCCATCCGTGAGCGCACGGGCCTCGCGGTCGCCGAGCGGGAGCGGGTCGTCACCCTCCAGAGCGGCGAACTGTGGGACACGCCATACCTCTATATGACCGGCCACGGCAACGTGCGCTTCTCGGACGAGGACCTGCGCGTGCTGCGGCGCTATCTGGAGCAGGGCGGATTCCTGCACGCCGACGACAACTACGGCATGGATCAGTCGTTTCGGCGGGAGATCGCCCGGGTATTTCCGGACCACCCGCTGGTCGAGGTGCCGCTTTCCCATCCCATCTACCATCTGGTGTACGCCTTCCCCAAGGGGATCCCCAAAATCCACGAGCACGATGGTCTGCCGGCTCAGGGGTTCGGTATCTTTTTGGGGGACCGGTTGGCCGTGTACTATTCCTATCAGTCCGACCTGGGTGACGGCTGGGAGGACCCGGACGTCCATCATGATCCGCCGGCGCTGCACGAAGCGGCGCTGGAGATGGGCGTCAATCTCTTCACCTACGTGGTGAGCTCGACCCGGTGACCGAAACCATCCGAGCCCTGCGACGCCTGGGCCGGCCCCATGCCTCCGCCCGCGCCCTCGCCGTCCTCCTTGCCGGCGCAGGCGTGGCACTCGGTGCGGCGGCGGTCGGGATCCGGCTCGCGCCGTATGTCGCCGTGGTGCTGGGCGCGTGGGTGGTGATCATCGCGGTGCTGGCCGCGGCGCTGCTTCTCGTCCGCCGCGCCGCGGGCAGCGCCGCCGCGCTGCCGCTGGCGCGTGCGACCGAAGGAGCCGCCGGCGCCCGCGCCGGCAGCGTGGCCACGCTTCTCGCGGCGCCGCGGAGTGCTGGTGCGAGCGCGGCGCTGTTCGAGGCGGCGGACCGGCGTGCCGCGGGAATCGTGCAGCAGGTCGCGCCCCGAGTGGGCCGCGGCCTCGCGCGTATGACGGTCGGCGGCGTGGCGGCCGGCGCGGTACTCGCCTTGCTCGGTGCGTCGTTGTTCGTCGTCGCATCCCCCGGTGCGGGGCGGGCCGAGGGATTCTGGCGGCCCTGGCGGACCATCGCGCTGGCGCGCGCTTCGCTGCGGCTCACAGTGGATCGATCGCGCGTGCGTCGGGGCGAAGGGGTGACGGCGACCGTCATCGTTCCCGGTGGCGCCGGGGGACGTGTCACCCTGTGGACTCGTGGACCCGGGGAGCCCTGGCGTCCGGTGATCGTCCCGCTCGACTCCGCCGGCAGTGGCGCGCGTCGGCTCGGTCCGCTCGACAGCGACCTCTGGCTCCGCGCGTCGAGCGGGCGCCGGCGCAGTCAGGTCCTCCAGGTCACGGTCGCACTCCCCGCCTTCATTGCCGACTTCGCCGTGATCGCGCGGTTTCCGGCGTACCTGAACCGCGCGGACGAGCCCCTCGCGCTGGGCCCCGATACGGTGGCGCTGCCGGTCGGGACGGAGCTCGACGCGCGCGGCACGGCGAGCGTTCCGTTGGTCGCCGCGGCGTGGCGCCCGGCGGTGGGCGGATCCGGCACGGCCCTCGAGGTGGACGGGACGCGATTCAGCGGGCGTTTCAGACCGGCCCGCAGTGGAACCTGGCGCATGACGCTCGGCACGGTGGACGGGCAGCCGGTGGAAGGAGAGTCCCCGCTGCTCGCTGTGCGGCTCGTCCCCGATTCCGCGCCGGTCGTCATGGTGCCGGTGCCGGGGCGGGACACCACGTTGCCGTTTTCGCTCATCCAACCGCTGGTGATCGACGTGCGGGACGATCATGGCGTGGGGCGCCTCGCGCTCGTGAGCTGGCGCGTGAGCCAGACGGGGAAGATGGGTGCGGTCGTCCGCGAATCGCTCGACGTGAGCGGCGTGGGGGACCGCGCGATCGTGCAGGGCAGCCTGGACGCGCAGCGCCGGAGTCTGCTGCCCGGAGACACCATCCGGTTCCGGGTGGACGCGTGGGACAACGCGCCGACCCCGCACGAGGGGCGGAGCCCCGAGTTCGCCCTGCGGCTGCCCAGCCGTGAGGAGCTCCGGGCGGCGGAGCGCGCCGCGACGGCGGACATCGCGGCGGCCGCGGAGTCGGTGGTGGCGGCGCAGCGGTCGCTCGCCGACCGCACCAGCGACCTGGCGCAGGAACGCTCACGCGGGGCAAGCGACGCGTCGAGCGGGCGGCAGCCGTCCGGGCAGACGGGGGCGCTCCCCTTCCAGGCCAGCGAGCGCGCGCAGGAGATCGCCCGCCAGCAGGAAGCGGTCGGCGAGCGGGTGCGCGAGCTGTCCAAGGCCGTGGATGAGCTGGCGCGGGCCGCGCAGGCGGCGGGGATCGACGACACTGCGTTTCAATCGCGGCTACGCGAGGTACAGGAGATGCTCGGCCGGGCGATGACCCCCGAGCTGGAGCAACGGCTGCGCGACCTGCAAGCGGCGCTGGCGCGGCTCGATCCTGAGGCGACGCGGGACGCGTTGCGCCGGCTGGCCGAAGCCCAGCAGGAGCTGCGGGAAACGCTGGAGCGGAGCGAGCAGCTGTTCCGTCGCGCCGCCGTGGAAGGCCAGCTCGCGTCGCTGGCGCAGGACGCCGAAGCGCTGCGGCGCGATCAGGCGTCGTGGAATAGCGATGCGGCGCACCGACCGGACTCCGCCGCCGCGACGGCGGAGCGCGAGATGGCCGGCCGGGCCGATTCGCTGGCTGCGGGGATCGCCCAAGCCGATCGAGACCTGGCGGCGACGCGGAGCGGCGCGCCCGACAGCGGCGGGACGCTGGCCGGCCCGCAGGGACAGGCACGCCGCGCGCAGGGAGCGATGCAACAAGCCGCGGCGAGCGCGGAGCGGTCCGACGCGCGCGGGGCGGAGGCGGGGGGATCGGAGGCGCTGCGCAATCTCGACTCGTTGCCCCAATCGCTGCGGGCGCGGCGGGATTCCGTGGCGGGCCAGTGGCGCCAGGAAGCGCTGGACGCGCTCGATCGCGCCTTGGCGGAAACGGCGGCGTTGGCGGAGCGGCAGCACCGCGTCGCGCGGGATCTCGAATCGGGTGGATCGCCGACGGCGGCGCGGGCCCAACAGGCCGCGATCGAGGAAGGGGCGGCTGCCATCGAACGTCAAGTCCGCGATGCCGCGGGGCGCCACGCGCTCGTCTCCCCCGGGCTGCAATCAGCGCTCGGGTTCGCCCAGCGGCAAATGCGTGCGGCGCGCGAGCAGCTCGAACAGGCGCAGCCGAACAGCGACGGCGCCGCCCAGCTGGCCGGGGAAGCGCTCGACGCGCTCAACGTCACCGCATACGCCATGGCACAGAGCCGCGCCGACGTCGCTGGCGCTCGGTCGGGGAGCGGGTTTCAGGAGGCGGTAGAGCGGCTCGCGCAGATGGCCGGTCAGCAGCAGGGGCTGAATCGCGATGCCATGGGCATGATGCCGATGGCCGGCACCGGTCCGGACGGGATGTTGCAGCAGCTGCGCTCCCTGGCCGCGCGCCAGCGTGCCCTGGCGGAACAGCTCGAGCGCCTGCAAGCGTCGGGCGGATCGAGCGCCGCGGGCCAGCTCGCCCAGGAAGCACGGGACCTGGCCCGACAGCTCGATGCGGGGCACCTCGATCGCCAGACGGTCGAGCGTCAGGAGCGTCTCTATCGCCGGATGCTCGATGCGGGGCGTACACTCACCGGTCAGGAGCCTGATCCCGACAAGGAGCGCACCAGTCGGGCAGCCAGCGGCGACAGTGTGCACCTGCCCGGCTTGCTCGCACCGGGAGTGACCGCCGGGCCGCGCGTTCGCTATCCCACCTGGCGCGAGCTGCAGAGCCTCACGCCGGAGCAACGCCGCCTGGTGCTCGAGTATTTCCGGATCCTCAATGCGCCGAAATGAGAGGCTGTTCCTCGCGGTCGTCCTGACCGGGGTCCGTGTCGCTGCGCCTGGGCCGCTGCCCGCCGCCCAGGCGATCAGTCAGGGGTTCGAGCTCGAACGTCAGGGCCGGGTCGAGCAGGCCGCCGCACTGTACGCGTCAGCCTTGCACGG
Source organism: Gemmatimonadota bacterium (assembly GCA_041485045.1). Lineage (GTDB taxonomy): Bacteria > Gemmatimonadota > Gemmatimonadetes > Gemmatimonadales > GWC2-71-9 > DASTHG01. The sequence goes on from JBGPIW010000021.1 coordinate 13,670, forward strand.
CGATCCGGCGAGCGTTCCCGCGCTGCTCGGACTGGAACGGGTGCTGCCGCCGCTCGGCCGTTTGGGGGAGCTCCTCCCGCTGGTGCAACGGGCGCTCGCCGTGGACACCGGTGCCGCCGTGCGCGCCCTCGCGGTGCGGACGTTCACGGCGTTGGAAGAGAACGACAGCGCCGCTGCGCTCGTGCGCCGCTGGGCCGCCGGTCGTCCCGGTGACCCCGCACCGTGGCGAGAATGGGCGATCGCTCTGGAAGATCACCAGCGCTTCGAAGACGCCCGCAACGCCATTATGGAGGGCCGGCATGCGCTGGGGACGGCGAGCGCGCTCGCGATCGAGCAAGGGGAGCTGGAGCAGCGCGTTGGGGATTGGCAGGCGGCGGCCCTGGCGTGGGCGGTGGCGGCCACGGAACCACAGCACCTGCCGAACGCGGTGAGTCAGCTCGAGGATGCGCCGGTCGACCAGCGCGACCGGGTGGTCCGCACGCTCACCGGTCCCTCCGCCTCGATCCCGGCCCGGCGCATCGCCGCCGAGCTGCTGCTGGGATGGGGACAACCGGACCGGGGGTGGACGACACTCGAAGGGACGCTCAACTCGCCGACACCGGAGGCAGGGCTCGCGCTGCGACGCTTCGCCGAGCGCGCGACGGGGTCCGCGGTGGCCGTGCGCCGGGTGCGCGGCCTCGCCCTCGCGCGGCTGGCCGATATTCTGCCGGGGCCGCTCGCGAGTCGGATGCGTGCCGAGGCAGCGCGGGCGTTGCTCGATGCGGGGGACCGGACCGCGGCCCGGGCGGTATTGGCGAAGCTCGCCGGGGATCCGACGGCGCCGGCGGACGTGCAGGCGCTCGCGCAAAGCGCTCTGGTGGACGCCGCGCTCGCCGAAGGGGAGCTCGACAGCGCGGCCAGCGGTCTGGCGCGGCTCGAGGCCGACCCACGCGCCAGCAGCGAGGAGCGTGCGCGCTTGCGTTATGGACTGGTCGACGCCTGGATCCGGTCGGGCCGGCTCGACCGTGCCGAGAACGCGCTCGGCGCCGATTCGAGCGTAGAGGCACTCGCCCTGCACGGCTGGGTGTCCCTGTACCGCGGGGACCTCAAGGCGGCGACCGACGCATTCCGCACGGCCGGGCCGTACGCCGGAGACCGGGACGCCGCAACCGCCCGCACCGCGATGTTCGCGTTGCTCGAGCAGATCGATGCGACGCGGAGCCCCGAGCTGGGCGCCGCGCTGCTGGTGCTGGCGCGCGGGGATTCGAGCGGCGCGGTGGCGGCGCTGCGGCGCGCGGGCGAGCGTCTCGGCGGTGGCCGCCCCGACGTGCTCCTGCTCGCGGGACACATCGCCGCCCGATTGGGCGGG
>JBGPIW010000022.1:0-13789 GCA_041485045.1 Gemmatimonadota bacterium
GGCACCCCTACATGGACGTCATCATCCCGTCGATGATCGACCCGCACATGGCGCCGCCCGGCAAGCACGTGATGTCGATCTTCGTGCAGTACGCCCCGTACAACCTGACCGGTGGTTGGACCGACGCCAAGCGCGAGGCGTTCGGGGATACGGTCGTAGAGACGTTGTCGCATTATGCCCCGAACTTGAAGCAGGCGATCCTGCATCGGCAAGTCATCACCCCGGCCGACATCGAGCGCATCACGGGTCTCACCGAGGGGAACATCTTCCAGGGAGAGCTGGCACTGCAGCAGCTCTTCTTCCTGCGCCCGGCACCGCGGTGGGCGAAATACAACACGCCCATCCGCCGTCTGTATCAGTGCGGCTCGGGGACGCACCCCGGCGGGGGCATCATGGGCGCCTCGGGACGGCTCGCGGCGCTCCGCATCCTCGGAGACGGCCGATGACGCGCGACCTCATCGTCATCGGCGGGGGGGTGAACGGCCTCGTGACCGCGGCCTACCTCGCGAAGGCCGGCATGCAGGTCCTGGTGCTCGAGGCGCGCAGCACTCCAGGCGGGCTCGCCGGCACCGAAGAGGCCATGCCCGGATTCCACAGCGACGTCGCAGGAGCCGACGCGGGCTGGCTCCTGCCCGATATTGCCGACCATCTGAAGCTCGGCGAGGCGGGATTGGAGCTCGTGCTGCCCGAGGCGAGCGTGTTCAGTCCCCAGCCGGACGGCCGCTCGCTGACCGTGTGGACCGACCCCGCGCGTACCGCCGAGGAGATCGCGCGCTTCTCGCCCGATGATGCCCATCGCTGGCCCGATTTCACCGCACAGATCGCGCGCTTTGCCCGGGTGCTGGAAGCCGTCTATGCCGTCACGCCGCCCCGCGTCCCGGACGCTCGCGGTCGGGATGTCGCGACCCTGCTCGGCCTGGGTCGGCGCCTGCGCGGGCTCGGGCGGCGCGAAATGGTGGAGTTCCTGCGCGTGGCACCGATGTCCGTGGCGGAATGGCTCGACTACTGGTTCGCCAGCGACGCCCTCAAGGGGGCGGTCGGAGCGGGCGGCATCACCAACATCCTGCAAGGCCCCCGCTCGGCCGGCACCGCCTTTGTCCTGTTGCACCATCACGTGGGCCGGCCCGCGGGTGCGGTGCGGGGCGCGCAGGTCGTCAAGGGAGGACCCAGTGCCCTGGCGCGCGTCCTCACGCAGGTGGCGCAAGGCTTCGGCGTGGAGATCCGCACGTCCGCGCCGGTACGCGAGATCGTGGTGCGTGACCGGCGCACCATCGGCGTCGCGCTCGAGACCGGCGAGCATCTCGCGGCGCGCCGCGTGGTCTCGAGCGCTGATCCTCGCCGGACGCTGTGCGGGCTCGTCCCGGCCGCCCATCTGGACCCTGAGTTCGTGCGCGCCGTCAACAACATCCGGTTCCGCGGCGCGGTGGCGACCGTTCACCTCGCGCTCGGCGCGCTGCCGCAGTTCACCTCGCGGCCCGAGGAGGGGGCGCTCCGGGGAGCGATCACCGTCGCGCCAAGTCTCGACTACCTCGAGCACGCCTACGACGACGCGAAATACGGGGGCGTGTCGCGCCACCCGTTCCTCGAGGCCCGCATCCCGACGCTCCTGGACCCGAGCCTCGCGCCGCCCCGTCAGCACCTCATGACGGTCCAAGTGCAGTATGCACCCTACCACCTGCGAACCGGCGCCTGGGACGCGGCCGCCCGCGAGCAGCTCGCCGACTCCGTCGTGGCGACCCTGGGCGAGTACGCACCGAACCTCCGGGCCAGCGTTCTCGCGCGCCACGTGGTGACCCCCAAGGACCTGGAGGAGCGCTTCGGACTGACCGAAGGGCACCGCTACCACGGGGAAATGACGCTCGACCAGATTGTGTTCATGCGCCCGGTGGCCGGATGGGCCCGCTACCGGACGCCGATCAAGGGACTGTTCCTGTGCGGCGCCGGGACGCATCCCGGTGGCGGCCTCGCCGGCGCTCCCGGCCGCAACGCCGCACGAGAGCTGTTGTTGAAGGAGGGTCGCCGATGACCGCGTTCGTGAAGACCGTCGACTCCTATCGCCAGGGGGCGCGGACGATGCCGGGGCGCTACTACACGGCACCCGAGATCCTGCTCGAAGAGCGGGAAAAAATCTTTTCGCGTCACTGGATCTCGATCGGCCGCTCGACCGATTTCGCAGAGCCGGGCGCGTACCGCCTCGTGGAGATCGCCGGAGAGTCACTCATCGTGTTGCGCGACCAGCGCGGCGTGCTGCGCGCCTTCTATAACATCTGCCGCCACCGGGGCACCCGCTTGTGCACCACGTCGCCGGGCCGCCTGTCCGAGACGATTCAGTGCCCCTACCACGCCTGGACCTACGCGTTGGACGGCCGGCTGATCGGCGCCCCGCACATGCACGAGGTGGCGGGGTTCGAGAAGGGGGACTATCCCCTCCACGCAGCCGCGCTCGCGGAGTGGGAGGGATTCGTATTCGTGACCCTGGCGGCCGATCCGCCCCCACTCGAGGTGTCGCTCGCCCCGCTGGTCGAGCGGTTCCGCCGCTACCAGCTGCCCCGGGTGCGGACGGTGCGTCGCATCGAATACGAGGTCCATGCCAACTGGAAGTTGATCATGCAGAACTACTCGGAGTGCCTGCACTGCCCCACCATCCATCCGGAGCTCAGCACCAAACTGCCGTACACGAGCGGGGCGAACGACCTGGTGGAAGGGCCGTTCCTCGGCGGCTACATGGAGATCAAGGCGCCCAATGAGAGCGCCACCATGACGGGCCGGTCGTGTGGCCTTCCGCTGGGTGAGTTCTCGGCGGAGGATCGGAGGCGGGCGTTCTACTACACGATGTTCCCCACCATGATGCTGAGCCTGCACCCCGACTACGCCGTCTATTACACGGTGTGGCCGTTGGGCCCGACCGAGAGCCGTGTCGTCTGTGAGTGGCTCGTGCACCCCGACTCGCCGCAGTCGCCCGGGTACAACATCGCGGACGCGGAAGAATTCTGGGATCGCACCAACCGCCAGGACTGGGACATCTGCGAGCGCAGCCAGCTCGGCATCGCCTCACGCCGGTACGCACCGGGGCCGTACTCCCCGCGCGAAAGCGTGCCGGCCGCCTGGGATCGCGAATACCTGCAGCAGCTCGGCCACCTCACGGCGTAGGCGCAGCGCCGGCTGGGTCCTGGCGGTAGAAGCCTCTCAACTCCTCGTAGAGATCCGGATAGCGCCGCCGCATGTCGGCGGGTTTCTCGAAAAACGTCTCCGTCGCGACCGCGAAGAATTCCGCCCGGTTGGTCGCGCCGTACGCGTTCAGGACATCGGGCAGTCCGTCCTCGGCCGTGTGCCGCAGCTCCTCGAACCGTTGCTGCAGCACTCGCGCCCAGACCCGTGTCGACGATGGCGCCTCGAGCAGCGGCACGCCGTCCACGTAGCCATCCTCCCGGTCCAGCTCGTGGGCGAACTCGTGCAGCACGACATTCTGCCCGTCGGCGGCATCCGTCGCCCCCCCGTGGGCGCTGTCCCATGCCAGGACGACGGCCCCACTGGTGTGCTCGCCCAGGAGTGGCTCCGAGTGCGGGATCGCTCCGACGTACATACGGGCGTCCATCGCCGGACTGCGCCGAGTGAAGGTGCTCGGGTACAGAATGACGCTGCGCACGCCAGGATAGCACCCGGCATGGAGGTGCAGGATCAGCAGGCACGCCTGCGCGGCGACGACGATTTTCATCTCGTCGTCCACCGCGAGACCGCCACCGCCTTCGAAGTGTTTCTCGCGGAGGAACGTTTGAACGAGATCGAGCAGTCGATCCCATTCTCCGGGCGACAGCCGCCGAACCAGCGGCACCCGGTCTTCGATGAGGGCCTTCCAGCCCGCGGGCGCGCGACCGCTGGGGACGCTTCTCGCCGGCGGTCGCCACCGCCGTACCAGGGCCCATCCGATGACCAGGCATAGCAACAGGACAGCCGCAACGACCGCGGGGATCGCCACTACTTCCATCAGCGTCCGCCGGTCAGTGAGCGACGCCGCCGGCGGCGGAGAAGACACGCGCCAGGGAACGCAACAGCTGGCCATCCGGCGATGCTCCGTCGGGGGCTTCGGCCAGAACGACCGCGAAGCGCCGCCGCAGCAGCGGGTCCCGGTAGGCCTGGGCGGCGAACTGGAGCGTGATCGGGACGAACCAGGCCGCCTGCCGGGCACCGGCTCCCGAGCGCGCCACGGCGGCGTATTGCTCGAACAGGCCGAGGAGGAAGGCGCTCTTGGAGGAGAACTGGCGGTAGATAGCGCCCTTGGTGAACCCCGCGGCCTGGGCCACGTCGTCCAGTGTGGCGAGATCGAAGCCGCGATCGGCAAAGACCTTCAGACCGGCCTCGACGAGCAGGCTGCGCGTTTCCGCTTTGCGCTTCTGTCGCATGGAACCCATACGTATCCAAGATACGAGCGGGTATCTGAAATCGCAAACGGACTCGCTCGACCGACCTCAAATGATACCGGCGAGTATCCGAACGCCAGAACGACGAGACCGTCGAGGTGGGGATTCGGCTAGTCTATGGATACTAACGAGTATCTCAGATGCTGACGCGTAGCACGCGGTCTGCCTTGACGCAACCCCAACCCCGTCTAGGTTTGGCTCTCGACGCGGCCAAACCGGCTACGTCGTCGCGACTTCCGGAGACTGGCGGATGCCGTACATCATTGTCGAGCCGTGCATCAACGTCAAAGACCGCTCCTGCGTGGATGTCTGTCCGGTGGATTGCATCTACGAGGCGGAGGACCAGCTCTACATCCACCCCGACGAGTGCATTGATTGCGGGGCGTGCGAGCCGGAGTGTCCGGTGACGGCGATCTTCCCTGAAGAAGACGTGCCGCCGCAATGGAAGTCCTTCATCGCCAAGAACCGCGACGTGTTTCTCGGCGACAACCCGCCTGGGAAGCCCTCGCCGGAGCGCGGCGCGAAGTAACCGGGTTAGAGTCCCGCGAGAAAGCTCTGCATCGCGCCGCTGACCCGATCGGGTCGCTCGAGCGGCGACAGATGTCCGGCCCCCTCCACCTCCACGTAGCGCGCCCCGGCAATCCGCTCGACCATCCCGCGGGCGACGATCGGAGGCGTCACCGTGTCCTCCGCCCCGCAGACGACGAGGGTGGGCACGGCGATCGCGCTCAGCAATGACGTCGAATCGGGTCGGTCGCGCATCGCACGCAACGCCCCCACGACGCCGGCGCTCGGCTGGCGCAGTACCATGGCGCGCACGCGCTCCGTGACGTCCGGGTGTTGGGCCCATGTGGTCGCGCCCAGGAGTTTCGGCAGCAGCCGCTCGGCGAGCGCTTCCAACCCTTCGTCCTCGACGAGGGCGGCGTGCTCGTCCCGGACGCGTTTCCCATCGACCGTGTCCGCTGCCGCCTTCGTGTCGCACAGGATCAAGGCGCGTACCCGCTTCGAGTAGCGTCGGAGAAACTCAAACACGACGTACCCGCCCATCGAGAACCCGCAGCAGACAGCCGAGGCGACACCGAGCGCGTCGCAGATGGCTTGCAGATCGTCCGCGTACCGCGCCATGCCGTACCCGTTCGCCGGCGCGTCCGAGGCACCCGCCCCCCGCAGGTCCGGTGCAATGCACCGCCAACCGGTCACCTGAGCGAGTTGATGGCTCCACATCCCGCGGTCGAGCGGAAAGCCGTGGACGAACAACAATGGAGCGCCCTCGCCGTGCAGCTCTACGGCGAATGACGCTCCGGCCCCGTGCACCCGCTCGGTACTCGACACGCGCCCAACCATACGCCGCGCGCCGTCCGGCCGCGAGGCTATCTTTGGCGCATGCACGTACCGACCGACTACATCCGACATGCCGCGCGTGCCGCCCGGAAGTGCGCCGGCGACCCCCTGGGCGGGGCCCCGCAGCCCGCCGACCCCGAGTTCTACAAGACCCTCGCCAAGGCACTGGAAGAAATCGCCGCCGGCTTGGAGCGGCTGGGCAAAGGGGAAGAGTGACCGGCTACCGGTACGTCGACACACCGGCCGCACTCGACGAGGTCATCACTTCCGCCCGGGCGACCCCGCTCGTGGCCGTGGACACGGAGGCCGCGAGTTTCCATCGCTACGTCGACCGAGTGTATCTCATCCAGCTGTCCACGCGGGATGCCACGGCGATCATCGATCCCCTCGCGGTCGCCGACCTCGCTCCCCTGGGCGCCCTGCTCGCCGCTCCCGGAGTGGAGAAGGTGTTTCACGACGCCGATTACGACCTCCGGATCCTCGATCGTGATTATCACGTTCGGGCCCGGCACGTGTTCGACACTCGGATCGCGGCCCAACTGCTCGGCGAGCCGGCGATCGGGCTCGCCGCCCTGCTGGAGAAGTACGCTGGTGTCCGCCTCGCCAAGACGCACCAGCGCGCCGATTGGTCCCTGCGTCCCCTGTCGGCCGCGATGCTCGCGTACGCCGCCGACGATACGCGCCACCTCCCCGCGCTGCGCGACGCGCTACGGGCGCGGCTGGAAGCGGCGGGTCGGCTCGCCTGGGCGGAGGAAGAGTTCCTCCAGCTGGAAGACCTGCGGTGGACCGGTCCGAGCGGCGCGGACGGGGGTGCGGCCTACCAACGAATCAAGGGGGCGAAGGCACTGCAGCCACGCCAGCTTGCGGCCCTGCGGGAGCTCGTCGCCTGGCGCGACACGGTGGCCGCGGAGCACGACACGGCGCTGTTCCGCATCATCGGGAACGAATCCCTCCTGGCCGTGAGCCAGGCGCTGCCCCGATCGGTGGATGTGTTGGGCACGGTCCGCGGGCTGCCGGCGAGCCTTGCCCGTCGTTATGGCCCCGCGCTCGTGGCGGCGGTGGGTCGCGCCGTGGCGCTGTCCGACGACGCACTGCCGCGCCGCGAGCGCGAACCCCGGATGGCTCGTGATCCGGACTTCGACACGCGTGTCGAGCGTTTGAAAGCGGCACGCAACGCCGTCGCGCAGCAGCTCGCGATCGATCCCGGGGTCCTGTGCGGCAAGGCGACGCTCGAGGTCATCGCGCGCGCTCGACCCCGCGATCGGGCTGCGCTGGCGCAGGTCGGCGACCTCCGCCGCTGGCAAGTGGAAGTGTTGGGAGAGACCCTGCTCAATGCACTCGCGAGCGCCGTCTAGAATCCCATCATGGCCCGGATCTTCGGCTCGATCTTTTCCGGGGTCCAGTAAGGCTCCCACACGATTTCGATATCCACATCCTTCACGCCGTCCAGCGCGCGCAGCGTCTTATGGATGTCGTTCATGATCTCAGGACCCGCGGGGCATCCGGGCGACGTCAGCGTCATGCGGATGTGGACATTGCCGTCGTCCACCTCCACATCATAGACCAGACCCAGGTCCATGATGTTGAGGTTCAGCTCGGGATCCTTGACCGAGCGAAGCGCCGAGCGGACTGCGCCCTCGAGTGTGGTTTCCGTCGTCACGACCGTCTCCTCCCTCCGCCAATCTGCTCGGGAAGCCGCGCCGCCGGGAGCCCCCGCACGGCGCAACGTCGAGCGCGCGCGATCCGCGCGTACACCCGCCGCGCCAGCGGCCGCACGCCGGGCAGGGCAAACCCCCACGCCCACCACCGCTTTCGGGGAAGCAGTCGTCCCAGCTCGGGCACCGCGTCCGCCCCGGCGAAGACGCGACCATCGGGGAGCACGAGATGCATGGCGGCCGCGAGCGCCGGCAGGGCGAGCCCGAAACCGCGCACGGCTGCCTCGTCCTGAAACGGGACGAAGCGCAATCGATGTTCCCGGTCCCAGCGCTGGAGCAGCCCGACGGCACGCCGGCACATACCGCACTCCCCATCAAAGATCAGCGTCGGCGCGCTAATTCGTTCGGGCATCGATCGCCTCCGCTGCGGCATCCGCGAGTCGGCCGCGAACGCGCTTGACCACGGTGAACGGCTCACGGCTTCGCGGCGCGAACGCGCGGTTCGTGAGGAGGACGACGAACAGGCCGCGATCCGGGTCGATCCACACGGACGTCCCGGTCCAACCGGTATGGCCCACGCTATGGGGGCCGAAGCGGCTCCCCGCGCTGCTCACCGCTTCCCCGGTCGGCACGGCTTGCCAACCCAAGGCCCTCGCCTCCGTGCCCGGCCCGAAGTAGACGGCACGCGTCGTGAAGGTCCGGATCGTCTCGGCCCGCACGAGGCGCCGCCCATCCGGCGACACGCCCCCTCGCAGAATGAACTGCGCGAACCGCGCGACGTCGCGGGCGGTGCTGAACACGCCCGCGTTCCCGGAGACGCCGCCGAGCTTCGCCGCGGTGGGGTCGTTGACCATACCCGCCACCGGGAGGCCGTGCCACAATCCCGTAGGCGCGGTGCGCCCCACCACTCCGCGGCTCGGCCGGTAGCGTGTCTCCGTCAACCCGAGCGGTTGGAAGACCTCGCGCGTCAAGAACGTATCCAGCGCCTCTCCGCTGGTGCGGCGGACGATCTCCCCCAACAACACGGCATTCACATCGCTGTACACGACGCGGGTGCCCGGCCGGACCACCGGCGACTCCGCGTACGCCAGCTGCAACAACCCTGCGGGATCCCGCGCTCCGCGAATTGCGGCAAGCGGCAGGTCGCCGCGCAGCCCGGAAGTGTGCGTGAGCAGCTGCCGTACCGTGATGGCCGCCGCCCCCACCCCGGTGAGCTCCGGCAGGTAGCGCACCACCGGCGCATCGAGTTGCAGCCGCCCATGGTCCACGAGCAGCATTACCCCGGTGGTGGTCGCGACCACTTTGGTGACCGAGGCGAGGTCGTACAGGGTGCGGTCGGGATCGGCTGGGGCGCTCCCTGACGACCACGTGAGCCGGCCGTACCCCTTGATGTAGAGAACGGAATCGGCGGTGCCGATGGCGAGCACCGCCCCTGGGAACCCACCGAGGCGGATGCCATCCCGGACGATCGGGTCGAAGGTCGCCGCGTCGAAGCCCGCGCGAACCGTCGCGGTCTGCAGCAGCGCGAGCAGCGCTAGCACCAGATTCCCGGAATGCCGCGCCCGCACGAGGGACACCCACCGTCGGCGCCGACCCGCTGGCGCAGGATCGTGTAGCCGTGCCGCTCGATCAACAGGTCTCCACAGTCGGGGCACCAGGTATGCTCCCAGCGCCCGACCTGGCCCGGAAGGTTGCCGGCGTACACGAAGTTGAGGCCGGCCTGCGCGCCGATTTCGCACGCGCGCCCCAGCGTCGCCGCCGGCGTATTGGCGGCTTCGGTCATGCGGTAGTCCTGATGGAAGGCAGTCACGTGCCAGGGAATCTCGGGGGAGATCGATGCGATGAACTCCGCGGCCCGACGCAGCTGGGCCTCGTCGTCGTTGAAACCCGGCACCACGAGGGTCACGATCTCCAGCCAGAACCCGCGTTCGTGCACCAGCCGGACTGCGTCGAGCACGTGCTGCAGCACGCCACCCAGCTCACGGTACCGGCGGTCGTCCATCGCCTTGAGATCGATCTTGTAGGCGTCGGTCCACGGGCGGATGTAGTCGAGGACCTCGGGCGTGCAGTTGCCGTTCGAGATGAACGCCGTGCGCAGGCCCGCGGCCCGCGCCCCGCGGAACACGTCCACCGCCCATTCCGCCGTGATCAACGGCTCGTTGTAGGAGGAGCCGACCAGCCGCGCCCCGCGTCGCTGCGCGGCCTCGACCAGCGCTTCGGGCGTGACGTCGGTCGGCACGACGCCCGCCGCGTCGTCCCGAAGCGCCTGCGAGGTGAGCCAGTTCTGGCAGTACCCGCAGTGAAAGTCGCAGCCCAACATCCCGAACGTCAGCGTGTCGCTGCCCGGGAGGCAATGAAAGAAGGGCTTCTTCTCCGTCGGATCGCATTGTAGCGCGGCGACGTAGCCCGCGGGCACAAGCAGGGTACCCGCCCGGTTGAAGCGCACTTTGCAAATGCCCCGGCGGCCGGGCTTCACCAAGCAGCGGTGGCCGCACGCGACACAGCGCACCGCGTCGGCGGCGAGCGGTTGGACGAGCACGCCGGGACGGACGCGGGCGTCCAGTTGTTGCGCGAGGGTCGCCGGCCCCCCGTCGGGGAGGGCATGGGACAGCAGGGGAATGACTCGGCGGGACATCGACAGGCTCCGATCGGGAATATACCCCGGTGCTTGGTGCCCCTACCGGAGGCTCCCCGGCGCCAAGTCGTATAGGAGCTGTGCCGTCCGGATGTCGCGCGGCGAGAGCTCACGCACGACGGCCTTGGCGAACATGAGATCGGTGGAATCGGCAGAGTGGTCGAGCCCGATCAGGTGCCCGATCTCGTGCAGCGCGACGACGCGAACGTCGTCCGGACCAAGCGGGTGTCCGTCGGGGTCGAAGGTGGCGATCGTCACCAGCGCCGTCCGCAGGTGCCCGTCGCGGTCCCATTCGAGATCGGTCTCCCCGGTGCGATCGATGTCGAAGCGGGTCCGCCACGCGAACCGGACCTCGGCATCGGCGGAATCGACGCCGAGAGCGAACCGCACCGGCACCCCGGTCTCCGCCCAGCGAGCGAACGCGTCGCGGACAGCGTCGAGGAAGGCGGGGCGGAAGTTGGCGATGGTGTCGCCCTCGAGCTCAACCCGCACCGGCCGCGCCGCGCGATCGTCCCAGCGATGCAGCATCGAGTCACTGGATTCGGCAACGATCGTGCTCAAGTAGGTGAGTGGAAAGCTCGCCCGAATGCGGCGTCGGATGTCGGCGCGCGCCACCAGATCGAACGCGCTCGGGCCGGTCGATTCGACGGTGGGGCTGCCGGTGCCGATCTGGCGTCGGGTGGTTGCCACCGGGGGCGGCGGCGCGCTGTCCGGCGCAGGAGGTGGGGGCGCCGACGGCGCGCGTCGTCCCCCCACAACATCCCAACCCACCGCCAACACCAAGAGCCCGATGACCGCGCCGACGAGGCGCGTACGCTGCGGCGATTCCATGATCGCAATATGCCTGACGCCGAACCCGCGCCGCTAGCATTGCCTCCGCGCGCGGTCTATGATTGTGGCCTGCTTATGGTTGGACGCTGAATGATCACACTCCCCGCCCGCCTGCTCATCCGGTATCGCTGGGTGGTGATCTCGACCTGGGTGGCGCTGGCCGCGCTCCTCGTGCCGCGGGCGGCGCACGTCCAACGCGTGCTGGCCGTGCGCGGCGGACCCGAGCGCCCCTCCGAATCGACGCGCGCGTCCAATCTGATCGACCGGGCGTTTCCGAGTCCCTTCGCCGAATACCTCGCCATCGTGGTACGCGGGCCCGTCACTGTGACCAACGGCCGCTTCACCGCCGTGCTGGACACGCTCTCGGCGGTGGCTTCCCGAGAGACGTTCGTGCGCCAGGTGGTCTCCACCCGAACCGTCGCCGACTCGGTCTTCGTGAGCGCCGATCGCCGCACCACGTTCCTCCTCGCGGCCCTGGCCCGCGAGGAGACGGGTGACATCACGCGGGACTTCGTCCCGGAGCTGCGCGACAGCCTCCAGGCCTCCCTGCACCGCCTCCCCGCCAGTGCGGGCTTCGACGTGATGGTGACCGGAAGCGCGGCGCTGGATTACGACGTGCGAACGATCAGTGCGGAGGACACGACGGCGGGCGAGCGGCGGGTACTGCCCCTGACGCTGCTGGTCCTGGTGCTGGCCTTCGGGGCGCTCGTGGCAGCGACCCTCCCAATAATGGTGGGGCTCTTGGCCATCACCATCGCCCTGGGGTTGCTCACCGTGTTGGCTCACTTCTGGACCATGTCGGTGTTCGTCCTGAACATCACCACCATGGTCGGGCTGGGGGTGGGCATCGACTATTCGTTGCTGATCGTCACGCGCTTTCGCGAGGAGCTGAATCGCGGACTTTCACCGGTGGATGCCGCGATCCGCACCATCCGTACCGCCGGCTCCGCGGTCATGACCTCCGGCCTGATCGTCGTCGTCGGGTTCGCCGCGCTGATCACGACACCGCTGGTCGAGACGCGGTCGGTCGGGATCGGTGGGCTGCTCGTCGTGGCGACCGCCGTGCTGCTCTCCACGACCTTTCTCCCGGCGACCCTGACGCTACTGGGGCGTGACATCGACCGGCCACGCTGGCTGGCGCGACCCCTGGCCCGGATTCACGCTCCCAGCGGCTGGGAGCGCTGGGCGCGCTGGCTCGGCCACCGCCCCTGGAGGGCCATCGCCATCGGCGCCAGCATTGTCGGTCTGCTGATGCTCCCCCTCACCCAGATCCGCATCGGGCTGCCGGCGCGGAACTGGTTTCCGCTCGGCTCGGAATCCGGACAGGGGCTCGCCCTGCTCCGCGGGATGGGCGCCAACGGCTTGATCCTCCCGACCCGCCTCGTGGTCCAGCTGCCGGCGGGCGAGTCCGCGCTGCGGGGACCCTGGTTGTTCGGGCTGAAGGTGCTCACCGATTCGTTGCGCCGGGATCCACGCGTGAAAGAGGTGCGCGGCGTGGCGTCGCTCAAAGCGAACATGTCGTCGTTTCAGCTGGCGGTGTTCTACAGCGATCCCACTGGCGTGCGAGCCCGCTACCCGAAATTCTTCGACGCGTACTTGAGTGCGGACAACCGGACGACGCTGGTCGACGTCATCGCCGCCGATAGCGTTTCTCTGACCGGGATGATGGATCTCACACGGCACGCGCGCGCGCTGGTCACCCATGGAGTGCGCGGGCTCGGCACCGCACAGACCCTCGTGGGCGGTTTCGCCGCGGCCAGCGTGGACCTGCAGGAGGACCTCCTGCGCCGCTTTCCCGGCGTCGTCCTGCTGGTACTCGGCGTAACGGCGCTGATGCTGCTCGTGGCATTCCGGTCGTTGCTGGTGCCGCTCAAAGCGGTGCTGCTGAACTGTCTTTCGGTTGGAGCTGCGTTCGGCGTCACCGTGCTCGTGTTTCAGCACGGCTACGGCGGCGGCCTGTTCGGCCTCGAAGGGCCGACGGAGGCGATCTTCGTGGTCGTGCCCGTGCTCGTGTTCGCCACCGTGTTCGGGCTGTCCATGGACTACGAAGTGTTCTTGTTGACGCGCGTGAAAGAGGTCTTCGACAAGACGGGGCGCAACGACCATGCGACGATGGAAGGGTTGTCGATGACGGCATCGACGATCACCTTCGCCGCGGCCATCATGATCATCGTATTCGGCGTCTTCGCATTTGCCCGGGTGCTGGCGGTGCAGTTCCTGGGATTCGGGCTCGCGATGGCGGTCCTGCTCGATGCCACCCTCATCCGCATGATCCTCGTGCCGGCGATCATGCACATCGCGGGACGGTGGAACTGGTGGCCCGGTGTGCGCGCCCCACGGGGCGAGCCTTAGGACGCGCCGTCCTCGGCGGCATCCAGGCGCTGTAATCGCGCTCCCCACACGTCCCAATGCCAGGCGGTCTTCCGCTGGCCGGTGCGCGGGTCCTTGAGCGGCTTGTACTGCAGCCAGTCAGGATGAAACCCGAGCGGGCGTCCCACCGACAGGAGGCGATCGCGGTCCGCGCTCACGAGGTGCACCATCGGCTCTCCCCGCAGCCGCCAGCGATGCAGCCAAACGCCGCCGTCGAGGGCGAAACACATCCCCTCGCGGCGGCGTGCAAACTCCTGCCAGGTCCCGCTCAGTTGCAGGCGATCCGACCCTCGCCCGTGGCGTTGCCGATCGGGGCCGCATTCCCGTAGAAGAGGTAGCACTTCTTGGTCGACACGCCATGCGTCGCGGTGGCCGACCAGCCGCCGCCCGTCGCCTCGTTGATGGTGACGGTCACGCCAGCGGACGGCTGCCAGCCGTTGAGCGCGGGCTGGCTCATCGTGTAGTACAGGCTGTCGAACAGGAACGCCTCTTCGGCCGTTGCGAGATTGCGCAAATCGGACTTCATCGAGGCGATGTAC
>JBGPIW010000023.1:0-13532 GCA_041485045.1 Gemmatimonadota bacterium
CGTCGCCGAACTGCTGCACCAGATCCTCTAGCTCCTGCTTGATGATCGCCATCCGCTTGGGCCGCGACGCCAGAAGACTCTTCAGCTCCTTGATCAGTTGGGCCACGTCCTTCAGCTCGTCCTCCAGCTTGTCGACCTCGAGGGCGGTGAGCCGGGCCAGCCGCATGTTGAGGATTTCCGCCGACTGGCGCTCGGACAGCTTGAAGCGCTTGCGCAGGGCCGCGTCGGCCGACGGCACGTCCTTCGCCTTGCGGATGATGCGGACGACTTCGTCGATGTGGTCGACCGCGATCTTCAGGCCTTCGAGGATGTGCTCGCGGTCCTGCGCGCGCTTCAGGTCGAACTCGGTGCGGCGCACGATGACGGTGTGCCGGTGCTCGATGAAGTGGTGCAGCAGCTCCCGCAAGTCCATTTCCTTCGGCACGCCATCCACGAGGGCCAGCATGATCGCGCCGAAGGTGGTCTGCATCGCGGTATGCTTGTACAACTGGTTCAGGACCACCCCGGGAATCGCTTCGCGCTTCAGCTCGATGACGACGCGCATGCCCTCGCGATCGGATTCGTCGCGGATGTCCGAGATGCCCTCGATCTTCTTGCCGTTGACGAGCTGCGCGATGTTCGCGATCAGGTTCGCCTTGTTGACCTGATAGGGGAGCTCTGCGATGACGATCTGCTGCTTGCCGGTGGATTCCCGCTCCTCGAACACCGCCCGGGCACGCACGATCATCCGGCCGCGGCCCTTCTCGTAGCACTCCTTGATCCCCTCGCGCCCGTAAATGATGCCGGCGGTCGGGAAGTCGGGACCCTTGATGAACTTCCGCAGGTCCTTCACCGTCGCGTCGGGGTGGTCCGCCAGATGGACGATCGCGGCGACCACCTCGCCCAGATTGTGGGGGGGGATGTTGGTCGCCATGCCCACCGCGATGCCGGTGGAGCCGTTCACGATGAGGTTCGGGAGACGCGCCGGCAGCACCGTCGGCTCCTGCAGCCGGTCGTCGAAGTTGGGAACGAAGTCGACGGTCTGCTTGTCGATGTCCTCGAGCATCGTCATCGCGATGCGCGTGAGGCGGGCTTCGGTGTAGCGGTATGCCGCGGCGGCGTCACCGTCTACCGAGCCGAAATTCCCCTGGCCGTCGATCAGCGGATAGCGCAGCGAGAAGTCCTGGACCATCCGAACCAGCGAGTCGTACACCGCCATGTCGCCGTGCGGGTGGTACTTGCCCAGCACGTCGCCGACCACCGTCGCGCACTTCTTGTAGGGACGGCCCGGGAGCAGGCCGAGCTCGTTCATGGCATACAGGATGCGGCGGTGCACCGGTTTCAGACCGTCGCGCACATCGGGCAACGCGCGCTGCACGATGACGCTCATCGAGTAATCGAGGAACGACTCCTTCAGCTCGTCCTCGATGAGGCGCGGTAGGATGCGTTCTCTCGCGTTTGGTGCGGTCATGGCGCGCGGTTGGCTTTCAGCGTTCAGCCGTCAGGCTGCGACGGTCCCTGGTGAGCTGCAAAAACGCTCTAAGTAGCTGCAAAGTAACCACTTAGGGCAGCGAACGCAACACCGCTTCATCCGCGCGGTCCCTCGTCCTGTCGGAGTAGATCGCGCGGTTGATTGTCAATTGATAGTCGCTCCACAAATTGCGTTCTCGATGACCGGGGCTCGGCACGGGCGCCGTTCAGCAACTGCAGTCAGCGAAGCGGTGACCGAGGCCCCCTTGAGGGTAAGTGCCCGTGCCGAACTCCGAGCTCCTCATCTCTCCTCAGTCCGCGATCGTCACCGCGATCTTCCCCAGCTGCTCCCCCCGGGCCATACGCTCGAACGCTTCCCGGGTCTGCTCCTGCGGGAAGGTCGCGTCCATGATGGGACGTAGCTGACCCTCCCCGAGGCGCCGCACCACCTCCCGATATTCTGCCGCATTCCCCATGGTCGAGCCGAAGATCGAGTACTGGTGCCAGAAAAGCGGCCGCACGTCGGTCACGAGCTTCGGCCCGGTCGTCCCGCCGCAGGTGACGATCCGGCCCCCTTTGGCGAGGCAGCGGAGCGAGTCCCCCCAGGTCGCCTCGCCAACGTTCTCTACCACGACGTCCACCCCCCGCTTGCCCGTTGCCCCCCGTACTTCGGCGACAACCTGCTGCGAGCGGTGATTCAAAGTGACGTCCGCCCCCAGCGTGCGGGCCACCTCGAGCTTCGCATCGCTGGAGGATGTCACGATGACGCGCGCCCCGGCCAGCTTCGCGATCCGCAGCGCCGCGAGCGACACGCCGCCTCCGATGCCCCACACCAGCACCCACTCGCCGGCCTTCACTTGCGCGCGCGTCATCACCATGCGCCACGCCGTGAGGGTGACGAGGGAGAACGCCGCCGCCTCGCCCCAGGTGAGGGGGGGATCGAGCACCGGGACCGGCTGCACATTGTGCACCGGCACCGTGAGGAATTCGGCCAGCGTGCCGGGCAGGTGCTCCCCGAGGATGCCGTAATTCACGCAGAGACTGTGTTCGCCGGCGCGGCAGAACTCGCAGGTGTAATCCGAGATTCCCGGATTGATCAGCACCCGGTCTCCCGGCTGCAGGCTCGACACCCCGCTGCCGACCTGGGCGATCACCCCGGCCCCATCGGAGCCCAGGATGTGCGGCAGCTGGCGCGGCAGACCAGGGAGCCCGTCCACCACGAACAGGTCGAGATGGTTCAAGGCGGCGGCGCGCAACGCGACGCGGACCTCGCCGGGACCGGGCGGCGGCGCATCGGGGACGTCCGTCAGGGCGGTGTGGTCCAGCCCACCGACGGCGTTGAGTACGAACGCTCTTATGGCAGGAAGGTCGGGGCCACCATCTGCTCGGTCGGCCCCGCCGGAATGGGGGTCGGCGTGCCGCCGCCCACCGTCTGCAGATAGACGCGATACAGAGGATTACGGCGATTGTTGGGATCGCTCGGCACGACCAGGGCGATCAGATCCCCGCTGGGCGACAGGGCGAAATTCGAGATCGGCAGGTCGGTGCCGGTCAGTGGCGTGATGGCGCCCGTACCGAGGTCGGCCTTGACCACCATCCGCACCGTGCCTTTCGCCTCGCGGCGCTCCACGATGTAGGCCAGCATCCCGTCCCGCAGGAAGTGGGGCTCCGTCTCGTTCTGCTGCGGGCTCCTGGTGAACGCGCGCTGGCTCGACCCGTCGCGCGCCATGAGCCAGATGTCGTAGCTTTTGTTGCGCACCGAGGCGAAGGCGACCGTCCCGCCGTCCGGCGACAGCGTGGGTGTCTGGTTCACCGAGTCGGTGGTCAGCGCCTTCGTGCCGCTGCCGTCGAGCGCCGCCGTGTAGACCTGCGACTTCCCCGAGCGAGTCGACTGGAACACGAGGCCCGCGCCGTCGGGGGTGAACACGGGCCGGCCGTCGGCCTGGGGATCGTTGGTGACACGGGCGAGGTTGGAGCCGTCCGCGTCCATGACGTAGATCTCGGGGTTGCCGTCCCGAGTGGACACGAACGCGATGCGCGAGCCGTCCGGCGAGATCGACGGATCGGCCGCGCTCCCCGTATCGGCGGACGCGCGCCGCAACCCGGCGAGGTTCGAGCGGTCGAGCCAGTAGAGCCGCGTGGCGCCGCCACGCGAGCTGACGAGCAGCAGCTCGTCCTCGACGAAGACCTCGGTCGAAGCGGATTTGCCGCCGGGCGCCGTCGCCACGATGCGCGCGCGCCCGTACCCGGCGCCCGTCACCGTCCCGTCCTCCGACACGGTCGCGACGGACGGCTCATCCGAGCTCCAGGTGAGGCCGCTCGCGGGGCCGAGGACCGCTCCGGTGTCGTCGGCGAAGGTCGCCTTCAGGGACGTGCGCCCGTTGCGGGCGAGGCCGAGGCGTGCTGCCGGGAGCTTCACCGAGCCGGCGATCACGCTGACGTTCCACGCGGCGCGGAGCGGGTTCGGACCTGGACCGCGGAGCGCGAGCTGCGTACGACCGACCTTCCGTCCCGTGAGGGTCAGGGTCGCCGGATCGAATCGGGCGAGACTGGTGTCCGCAACGCTCCAGGCGAGCAGCGCCTCCGGAACCGGAGAGCTGTCGGCCGCGAGGGCGGCGGCGGTGAACCGGACCGTCGCCGTGAGCGGGACCTCCACGTCGGTCCTGGTCCCGGGTCGCACCGCCAGCAGCTCCACCGCCCGATGCACCAGCAGGTCTACGGTCTTCTGCTGCAACAGCCCTGTCACACTGAGCGAGGCCTTTCCGGATCCGACGGCTTTCACGACGCCGGTCAGGCTCACCTGCGCCACGCTCTGATCGCTGGACGCCCAGGACAGCGCGATCGGATTCACGAGGCGGTTCTCCTGCGTCGGAACCACGACGTGGAGCGTATCCACTTCGCCGGGCGCCAGCGTCAGCGCCGTCCCCTCCTGGATCGCGTAACCGGCTTGCTGCACCACGACCGGCGCGGTGGCGGTGAGGCCGCCGGGCCCGGTCATCTGCACCGTCCCCTGGCCCGGGGCGAGCGCCACCACGGTGCCGTTGGGGTCCACGCTCGCGATATCCTCGCGCAGCGACTTCCAGGTCACCTGCACCGGCGCCGCCGGTGCGCCGTCCTCGCGCAAGGCGCGGGGCCATACCTTCGTGTTCTCCGACGGCAGCAGATACACGGACGGCGGATCGATGCGCAGCACGGCCGCGGGGCCGGTGCCGGGAGGTTGTCCCGCGAACGGGTCGTTCGCTCCTCCTCCCGTGGACGCGCCCCCTCCGCCCACGGGCGTTGTCCCCGCTGCCACCTGCACCGCCGCCTGGCCGCGGCGCTGGCCGGCGCGCGCTTCGACAATCGCCACCCCGGGGGCCACACCGACTACCGTCCCGGTGTTGTCGACGCGCGCGATCTGGACGTTGTTGGACGCCCAAGTCACTTTGGCCGTCGGCAACACGTTCCCTAACCGGTCGTAGGCCGTGGCGAGCAGGCCGTAGCGCTCGCCGACCTTGATCGAAATCGACGGCGGGGCGACCTGGACCTCGGCGACGTTCTGGGCCGCGAGCGGAGCGCCGGCGGCGGCAAGAAGCAGAGCGGCGAGCGGCCGCGGGCGGGTGATCATGGCAGGGCTAATCTAACTTCTCACGGCGTCGCCGTAACCCGGACGACACGCGCGCGATACCCGTCCACCGCGTCACCGCTGTCGGGGAACACCACCGAGACCGACCGTTCGCCGCGCGGCGTCCGCACGACGACCTGGTAGGCCTGCCCGGCCAACCCTTCCACCTGCAGCTGCAGCGTGTCTCCCACCAGGCGCTGGGACAGGAGCTTCAGGCTGCGCGAGCGCGCGCCACGCTCGGGCGCGGGCGCCGGCAGGAGCACGGCCCAGCCGGGCGAATGCCGTACCACAATGGTCAACGGCACCGCCAGCGGGAGGCTGCAGTCTACGTGCTCGTCCGCGCCGGTGGACCGCACGCCGCACGTGATGGAGCGTCCGTTCGCGCGCACCTCATGAAGGACGGCGCCCAATGGGAGCGCAGGCGAGTAGAGGAGCGTATCGACCCCCGCACCCGCGCTGCGCGTCAACTCGGCGCTCAGCGTGGTGTCGCTGCGGGTGAACCGCACGGTGTAGCGCCCGGTGCCGGCCGGAAGGCGCTCGACGATGAGCGTGTCCCACTGCGGCGGCAGGTGTGGGGCGAGGGTCACCCGGTCACCCGGCACGTCGCTTTCCCATCCGACCAGCCCCCGCACCAGCGGCGCCAGCAGCATGGACGTCGCGAAGAACTGCTGCGGAACCGCGGTCTCGAGCGGCTCGAACGCGCTCCCCGAAAACACTTCGGGGTTCGAGCCCAGCCCCCACAGAAAGCTGGTATGCGCCACGGCCATCGTCGCCGCGAACCCCATCGGCGCATTGTGGTAGCGGTACAGCCCCCACGCCTCGAATCCGGTGACGAACGGCCATACGGTGCCGTTGTTGTAGTGCAACGGGTCGAAGAGCGGAGAGGTCGAGCCCAGCGTGCGGGCGCCCCAATCGGTCATGATCGCCGCGCGGGCCAGCGAGGCGGCGGTCGCCTCCCCGCGGGCATCGTCGAACAACCCGAACGCCAGCCCGGTGGCGGGCCACACCGTCAGCTCGGTGGAGCGCGAGCCGCCCTCGAGGAGGGCGAAGGCATAGCGCCGCTCCTCGGGGAGCCAGAGTTTCTCGCGCAACGAGGTTCCGGCGCGCCCCGCGAGCCGCCGGGCTTCCGCCGCGGCGCTCCGGTCTCCAGCGAGCTCGGCCATGCGGGGAAACGCTTCGAGCGCCCGCACCCAGACCGCGGACATGTAGATGTCGGATTGCAGCCCCTGCTGCAGGTCGCCGACTTCGATCGCCCCCGCCCCCGCTTTCGCATTGTCCATCAGCCCGTCACCGTCACCGTCGGTGGACTTGGCCCAGTCGTAGGCGCGTTTCAGGTTGGGCCAGAGGCGCCGGACGGTGGCCGAGTCCCCCGAGGCACGCCAGTACTCCGCGACCGCGAGGATCCAGAACGGCGTCGTGTCGCCGTGATAGAAGGCGTAGGGGTAGTCCTCGAACCAGCGGATGCGGGCGGCGCCCTGGGAGATTTCGTGCGGGATCTTCCCGGCGTTCGGCGCTGCGCTTCCCTGGTAGGCCGCGAAAAACGCCAGCCCATCCCGCGCCACCGGCCACAGCCCCACCGAGCTCAGGGCGAGCGAATTGATCGACGCATCACCCCCGAAGAACCATCCGAACCCCGGCCGCGTGCTCGTCGCCCCACTTGGCCCGTAGCCCGCCACCAGGCCGCAGCCGAGATCGGGATTGCACGCCATGGCCTCGTCCAGATTGAGGCTGGCCCACCGCACCGCCAGATCGAGCGTGGAGTCCGGCGAGTGGAAGACGATGGTCGAGTCGAGCACGCCCTGCGCGTGCGCGGCGCGGGCCGCATACAGCTCCGCCACGTGCCCCAGCACGCGACGGTAGATCGCGCGCACGCTGTCGCGCGGGGCGATGGCCCCGACCATCACCAGCGGGATGCCAGTGGCGTGCACCGGTGTCAGCCGGCCGGCGGGCTCGCCGGGTCGCGGCATCGCCACGGGTCCCTGGTCCCCCACCGCGATGTGCAGCTCGCTCGCGGCGTCGGCCAGCATGTGTGATGGGTTGTTGGTGGCCCAGGTCGCGGCCGGGGAGCCGAAGAACCCGTTCACCTGGCGCCGACTCTCGGAGAGCACGAACGCCCGTTCGGCGTCGTCCCAAAATACGTATTGCCCCCCGAAGCCGGCCGGCCAGGCCAGCTGCAGGTCGGGTCGGAAGCGGGCGATGATCTCGATCGGCCGGACTGCGTCCACCTCGAGGATGGCGACGACCGCGGGCTGGTCGAGCGGCGCGAACAGCCGCTCCGTGACCGTAAACGCGGAGTGGGTATAGACGATCGTCGCACCGGCGGGCGAGATCTCAACCCGGCGGGCGATGTCCTTGCCCGGGATCGGCTGGTCGTAGAGCGGGGTCTTGAAGGCGAGGGAGAAGTCGTGCAACAGCTTGAGCGGCCAGGTCCAGGCCTCGAAGCTGCCGGCGTCGGTACCGATCAACGCTGCCCGCCGGCCGATGGCGCTGACGTATCCGGAGCCCGAGACCGGCCCTGACAGGGTGACGCCGAAGCGTCGCCACGGCAACGAGATCGGCGCCCGGGCGGCGACGGCGATGGAGTCGGAGCGGATTTGTGCGGCGAGCAGCGTCGGTAAGAGGAACAGACCACCGAGGAGCTGGCGCATGCACTCACTTGCGTCGGGGAGTTAGCCGGGTAAGCTATAGGCCCCCAGCGGCCACAACCAGCGGAGGACCATAGATGCTCGCGACGAGTGATCTCACGGGAATGGGCGGCCCCGGGTTCATGGAGCCGATGTTCCCGCCGGAGCCCCCGATGGCTCCGGAGCCCGCACCGACGATGGACGAGCCCAGGATGGGATCGGCGATGCCGCGGCCGAAGCCGCGGAAGGCGGCGGCCAAGCGGAAGGCGGCACCCAAGAAGAAGAGGAAAGCCGCCCGGCCGAAGGCGAAGCGCAAGGCGGCCAAGAAGAAGAAACCGGCCCGGAAGGCGAAGCGGGCCAGGGCCCGGAAGCCGGCGCGGGCGAAGCGCAAGGCGACGCGCCGCCGGCGGCGCTAGCGTACCGCTAGAAGACGTCGACGATCGTGCGCGGGAGCGCTTCCCGGATGGCCTCGGCCATCACGCGGAGGCGCTCCCGCGTCACGTTCGTGACCCCTGGATCCGCCGGCGCCCGCGCGATCGAGTAGAGGTGGACCGCCGCCGGATCGGCGCGTACGAGGAGCGGCAGCCAGGCGGCGACGCTCGCCTCGCTTCCGCCGTCCCAGCCGGCCCCACGCGCGACCATCGACTGCACCGTGACGGGCCGCAGCACCCGATAGGATTCCGCCAAGGCTCGCCCATCCAGCGCCAGTGCGTTGACCAGCTCGGCCGGCCCGGGATCGAGCTTCATGAAGCGCCCGTCGAGGCGGAGCAGCGCGTCGCGGACGGCGGGAACGCCCGCGAGGACCCCGTTCGAAAGCACCCCCACGCGCGTCCGGGGCGCGACGTCGTCCCGGGCCGCCAGCACGCGGTCCACGGCGACCGCGAAGCGCGGGTGCATGGTGGGCTCGCCGCTCCCGGACAGGGTGACCCAGTCGGGCGGCTGCGGCAATCGCTCGAGGGCGCGGCGCAGCGCGTGCCCTACCTCGTCGGGAGATGGCCAGCGCGCGGCGGCGTCCTTCTCCCTGTTGAAGCCGCACTCGCAATAGGGGCAGTCGAAGTTGCACACCTTGGACCACGCCGGGAGCAGGTTCACCCCGAGGCTCGATCCCAGGCGGCGCGAGCGCACCGGTCCATACACGACCGTTTTCCCTGCCCCGACGAGCGACGGGGTTGCATCGGCCATGCGGCAAGGTACGTTCTGGCGGCCAACGAACGAAGAGGTACGAGGTGCGTCTCACATGGTGCGCAATTGCGCTCGCCGCCGCCTGCGCGGCGCCCAAGGTTCCTACCGGGGATCCGTCCCGGGAAATCGCCGCGGCCCTCGCGCGATCGGCCGGCGACTGGAACCGCGGCGATCTCGACGGTTTCATGAGCGATTACGCGAAGGATTCGACGGTCAGCTACGTGACCGACGGCCACGTCCAGTACGGCTGGCAGCCATTGTACGACCGCTACCGCGACACCTATTTCGCACCCGGCAAGAGCCGGGACTCTCTCTCCTTCGTCGAGCTCCGTGTCCGGTCCCTCACGATGGACCTCGCATTCGCGACCGCCCGATTCCAGCTCCACCGCGGCGACTCGCTGGTGGCCAGCGGACCATTCACTTTGATCCTCCAGAAGCGGGGCGACCGCTGGCAGATCCTGCACGACCACACGTCGGCGGATCCGAAACCGTGACCCTGCCCCGGCGCCGGCCGGTCGCCCTGCTGTGCGCCGCGGCGGTGGTCGTCGCTGCCTGTACCTCCCCCGGGAAGGGGATGATCGCCCTCGAGGGCGCCACACTGATCGACGGCTCGGGCGGTCCCCCAAAACCGGACGCCCTGATCCTCATCAAGGACGGCGCGATCAGAGCGATCGCCCAGGTGAACGAGATCAAGGTGCCCCGCGGCGCCCAGCGGATCGATTTGGTGGGCAAGACGATCATCCCGGGTCTGATCGACGCGCACGCGATGGTCGAGCGGTGGGCCCTGCCCCGCTACCTCGCCTGGGGCGTGACCACCGTGCGCGATATGCACTCGCCGGGGGATTCGGGATACGCCCTCAAGAGAGACATCGATCTCGGCTCGGTGCTCGGGCCGCGGATGTTCACCGCCGGCCCGGTAATCGACGGGATGGCGGCCACGCTGCCCGGTGCCACCGCGGTCGCCGGTGATGAGGAAGCGCGTCAGGCCGTGGACCAACGGGCGGTGGCCGGTGCGGACTTCGTCGCCGTGTACACCAACATCACACCCGACCTGCTGCGGGCGATCGTGGACGAAGCGGCGACGTTGCGGCTGCGTGTCGCCGTCCGCCCCGGCAAGGTCGATGCGGTGAGCGCGGCCCGCGCGGGCGTCACGACATTGGAGCAGCTGGGCGGCGTGGTTCAGGCCGCGGCGAGCGATCCCACACCGTTCTTCCGGGCTAACGACCTCTTTTTCGCCGGCCTCACGATGGAAGAGGCGAGCTGGGGCGCCCTCGATTCCGCTGCCGTGACGCGGGTGGCGCGCGCCCTCGCGACGACTCACGTCGCGATCGTGCCGGCCCTCGTCGAGCACGAAGCGTTCGCCCACCTGGACGATCCAGCGCTGCTGCAGCGCCTCGGCATGGCCGATGTCCCGGCCGACAGCGCCAACCGGGTCCGGGCTGTGGCCGCTCTGCTGCAGCGCGCCGGGTGGCGCAACGTCGAGCTCGCCGCGTTTCGCCGCGGGCGGGCGCGCCAGGACCAGTTCGTCCGGGAGTTCCGGGCGGCGGGGGGTCTCGTGGCCGCCGGGACCGACGCGGCGAACCCGCTGCTCGTCCCGGGGGCCGCCCTGCATGAGGAGCTCGCGCTGCTCGTGAGCGCCGGGCTGACGCCGATCGACGTCATCACCGTCGCCACCCGTTACGGGGCACAGATCCTGGCGGCGGACTCGCTCGGGATGCTGACGCCCGGGAAAGCCGCCGATCTCGTGGTCCTGAACCGCAACCCGGCGGAGGATATCACCGCCACGCGCGATATCGCGTGGGTCATGGTGCGCGGTCGGCTGATCCGACCAGACTCGCTGAGGACCGAATGGCGCAAGTGAGGCGTTTCGCGGTAGCGACCCTGGCGCTCATGGCGGCGTGCGAGCGGCCCGTCAACCGTTCCGCCCCGGAGGCCGGAACGGCCTACGACGTCCTGCTCAAGGGCGGTTGGGTGGTGGACGGAACCGGCAATCCGCGCTGGCGGGGGGACGTCGCCATCCGCGGCGATCGCATCGCAGCGATCGGCCGCCTGGGCCTTGCCGCCCGCGAGACCCTCGACGTCTCAGGGTTGGTGGTGGCGCCCGGCTTCATCGACATGCTGGGGCAATCCGAGACCTACGCGCTGATCGACAACCGCGTCCTCTCGAAGATCACCCAGGGGATCACGACGGAAGTCACCGGCGAAGGCGGGTCTGTCGCGCCGCTCACGGAGCCACTGGCGGCGCTCGATTCCGAATTCATGAAGCGGTACCACCTGGCGGAGGACTGGCGCGATCTGGACGGGTATTTCGCGCATCTCGCCCGCACCGGATCCGCTATCAACATCGCGACGTTCGTCGGAGCCACGCAGGTACGGATGGCGGTCATCGGATTCGACGATCGGGCACCGACCGGCCCGGAGCAGTCGCACATGAATGCGCTGGTCGATACGATGATGGAGCAGGGAGCGCTCGGACTCTCGACGGCGATCGAGTACGCGCCCGCGATCTATGCGCAGACCGAAGAAATCGTCGCCCTCGCCAAAGCGGCCCGCCGGCACGGCGGCGTCTATGCCACGCACATGCGTAATGAAGGCGGGCAGATCGACGCGGCATTGGACGAGACGTTCCGTATCGCCCGCGACGCGGACATTCCGGCCGAGATCTGGCACCTCAAGATCTCGGGAAAGCGCAATTGGGGTCGCATGCCCCACGTGCTGGCCCGCATCGACTCGGCCCGCGCCGCGGGACTGGATATCACGGCCGATCAATATCCCTACATCGCCGGCGCCACATCGCTCGACGCATCGATTCCGGCGTGGGCCCACAGCGGGGGCAACGACTCACTCGTGTGGCGTCTGCGCGATCCGGCCACCCGGGCTCGCCTGCGCGCCGAGCTGCTGGCGCCGCCGCAAACCTCAGATCGGTTCTACCGTGCGACCGAGGGGCCAAGCGGGGTCATCGTCTTCCCGTTCGAGGATTCACTCCACTATCTGCAGGGCAGACGCCTGAGTGAGATCGCCACGGCGCGCCGGCGCGATCCCATCGAGACGATGTTCGACCTCGTGATCGCCGATCACGCCCGCACCGGGGCGATCTATTTCATCATGAGCGAGACGGATGTTCAGGCGGCGCTACAGAGCCCGCTCGTCGCAGTGGATTGCGACGCCTCGGGGGTCGCTCCCGACGGGCCATTCGGGAGGGACGGGACGCATCCGCGCGCCTACGGCTCGTTTGCGCGCATCCTCGGGCACTACGTCCGGGAGCTGCATCTGATGCCGCTCGAGTTCGCGGTGCGCAAGATGACCTCACTCGCGGCGCAGCGCGTCGGCCTCACCGACCGGGGCCTGTTGCGCCCCGGGATGTTCGCCGACATCACGGTGTTCGACCCGGCGACCGTGGGCGACCGCGCCACGTTCGACAAACCGCATCAGCCTTCGGTGGGGATCACCGACGTCTTCGTCAACGGGCAGGCCGTTATCAGACGCGGTGAGCTCACGACCGCCCGGCCGGGCCGGGGTCTGCTTGGACCCGGCTACGTGCCGCCCGAACGGCGCGATCGATAGCGCATGACGCTGGGACGGTTGCTGCTCGCCTGGCTGCCCGTCGCCGTCTGGTTCGGCACGGTGGCGTGGGGGGTCCACCGCGTGATCGGGATCGCGGCGAGCCCTGCGCCGACCCGGGGGAGCCTGCTCGCCGTCGCGGTCGAAGCCCTGCTCGTGACGCTGTTCGGCTCTCTCTGGTTCGACAGCCTGGGGCATGGCGAGTGGTGGGTGCTGTTCGGCCTGGTGGGCATCCTGGCCGCCGGTGTCCCCGGCCGACCTGCCTTCGTCGCCGTCGCCGTTTCGGTGGCCCGCTACGTGGGGGCCGGGGCGTTGCTGGCCTGGCGACTCGGGTGAACTCGCCCCGGAACTTTTCTCCGACCCTGGGCTACTAGGCACCGGAGCCCGCGCGGCCTGCCTGAGCCCACGCCGCCCACCTCCGTTCCGTACGCCGGCAGCCCTGATTCACCCTCCTCCATTATGGAGGCCCCATGACGACATCCCTCGAACAGGCGATCGTCCGCCTGGAAAACTTCTTTGACGGCCTGGACACTCGACCCGGCGTCATGGCCCGGCGCCTGCTGGGCATGCCCAAACCCGGGGACGAGCGGCTCGCGGAGCTGCTCTGCATCGAGCGCCGCGCCCGCACCAAGATGGACGGCTCCATCGGCGGGTCCCTGGTCACCACCGCGTGGGCGGCCTGGGAGATGATGGATCTCGGGCTCGATGCGCTGCAGGGCAGCCTGTCGCGACTCGTGTCCTGGGTCCTGACCTTTCTCGAGGCACCGCCTCCCGCTCCCGCCCCGACCCCACTGGCGCTCCCCAACGGCACGGTGCTGACCAGCGAAGCGGGAGCCACGTTTGCCGCCGAGTGTCTCGGCCTGCGCGTACTGTTGCGGGCACGCCAGGACGCCCGGCCGCGTGTCCTGCGGCGGCTCGAACGGGTCCTGAGCCTGTGGCCCACCGTCCACGACGAGCTCGCCGCGAGCGCGTTGGGCGTGGTCGCTGTGGCGCCGGTTCCCTACCACGACCGCCTCGAATCGTGCGTCGAGCGCGTCGGGGCCGCACAGCAGTCCGACGGCACTTGGGGCGAAGCGAATCTGTTCCACATGCTCGAGTCGCTCTTGCTCGCA
>JBGPIW010000024.1:0-13490 GCA_041485045.1 Gemmatimonadota bacterium
CGGGTCGTGGCGACCAGGCCTTCCTGGGTCAGCCGCTGGTTCTGGAGGTTGGTCCGCATACTCACGAGCTGCGCCTGCGCCTCGGTGAGCTGCTGCTCGGCCTGCAGGGCCTGGATCTGCACGTCCGGGTTCGACAGCTCGAGCAGCTGCGTCCCGGGCTGCACGATCTGACCCGGCTGCGACAAGATGCGTTCGACCCGCGCCGAAGCGAGCGCCGTGATGTAGCGGATGTGCTCGGGCACGAGCGTGCCCGGTCCGCGCACCTCGCGCAGCATCTCGCCTTTGCGCACCGAATCGACCCACGGCGTGCCGCCCTCGATCGACGGCGCGGCGGGGCTCAGACTCGACAGGATCAGCGTGATGAGGATGATGACGCCGCCACCGATCCCGGCTTGCCACAGACGACGGCGATTCTTGACCGGGGCGCGGGCGATGTCCACGACGGACCTCTATTAAAGAAGGAACCGAGCGAGCACCCCTTGCGAAAGCACGGCCTATGCCAGGGAGGCGACAGGCAAACGGTTTGGCGGAAGCGGGTTACGAGGGGGCCGCGGGGCCGCGCAGCGGCGTTTTGGCCGGATGTGGGAAGGAGAGTCCCGAAAGCGGACAGGCGCAGGACATCTGGCACCTCACACCTGACACCGCTATATCCGGCCCCTTCTCCCGCAAAGCTGCTGATGGACGACTGGGTGGACGCGCTGCAGCGGGGGCCGGATCCCGCGTGGGACCTGTTCCTCGCCCGCTATCGCCGCCTCATTTTCGCGGCCATCCGCCACTACGCCCAGGACTACGATGATGTGATGGACGTCTTCGCGCGGGTGTGTGAGGCCCTGCGCGAGGACGACTTGCGGCGGCTGCGGGAGTACGTCGCGCAACCGGACCACCGCGCCCGCTTCTCTACCTGGCTCGTCACCGTCGTACGCCACCTCACCGTCGACTGGTTTCGCCACCGGGATGGACGCCGCCGTCTGTCCGCCGTCGCCGATGGATTGCCCCCTCTCAGGCGCCGCATCTTCGAGCACGTCTTCCTCGAACACAAGAGCCACGTCGAAACGTTCGAGCTGATCCGCACCGGCGATGCGCCCGCGCTTTCCTTTGGCGAGTTCCTCTCGGAGCTGCGGGCGACCTACCGCGCCGTCACCGACGGGCGGCGCGGCCGTGTGCTGCGGGAATTGGGCGCAGCACCACCTGACGAAACCGAGCCCGAAACGCCTGAACCCACGATCGCGGCCGAAAGTCGTGCGCTGGTGGAGCAGGCTCTCGGTGCGCTCAGCGCCGAGGACCGTGTGGCCCTCGAGCTGTATGTGATAGAGGAACTGCCAGCGGCGGACATCGCCCGGACCCTCGGACTGCCCAACGCCAAGGCGGTCTACAATCGGGTGTACCGTGCGATCGCCGCCGTCCGCGCACAGCTCGAGCGGTCCGGCATCCGGCGGGAGGACCTATGAGCAATCGCAAGGCTCGCGGCCGTCTCAAGACGGCAACCCGATGGAGCGAGAGATCGACCACGATGCAGGGCTTTGCCGTATGACCGGCCCCGATCCGCGCAAGCTGCGGCGGTACCTGTTCGACACGCCGATCCGGGATACCCCCGAGTGTCTCGACGATGACACGATCGCAGCGCTCGCCGATGGGACACTCGATGCGGCCGCGCGGACGTCGGTGTTGCCGCATCTGGCGGCGTGCGCACGCTGCCGGGGGGCAGTGGCATCGGTCACGCGGGCACTCGCCGCGCCCGGCGTGGCGCGCGAGGTCGCAGCAATCGAGGGCGCCGGCCGGCGGCGCTTCTATCGGATCGCGTTTCCACTCGCGGCTGCGGCTGTGCTGCTGCTCGTCCTCGCATGGCCGCGACAGACGGACGACGGTGGCCCCGGTCACCGGGGGCCGCCGGTCACGGCCGCCGCGCCCGTCCCCGTGTCGCCCGTCGGCGCGGTGGCCGATGCAAGTGTCCTGCAGTGGACGGCCCTGGCCGGCGCCGACCGCTACCGCGTCACCCTGTTCGAGACAGGAGGCCGGCCGGTTTATGAAGCCGAGCTCGCCGACACGGTGGCGACGCTGCCGGACTCGATCGGGCTCGTTCCCGGCCGGTCGTATGTGTGGATGGTGGAGGCGCGCATCGGGTTCGATCGGTGGTCCACGTCGCGACTCGTCGAGTTCTCGATCGTAGGAGGCGCGCCCCGGTGATGGCATTCGGGCCGCTCGTGGTCGCGGCGTTCGTGACGCAGTCGCCGGGGGCCGATTCACTGCGCCTCCTTGCGCTGCGTTTGCCCGAAAGCGATCTCGTCGTCGAGACGCGGTCCCGGCCGCTGGCCGTGCGCGAAGCGATCACCGAAGCGCTACGTCGGGACCAGCTGGCCGAGGCGAGCAAACTGGCAGCGGCATACGCGGTCGCGTGGCAGGATTCGTTTCTGGTCCGTGAGGTGGCGCGCTTCGCCGCCTGGCCGCCGGAGCAGCGGGCAGGGAAGCTCTGGGCCGACAGCGTGCGACGGGCGGGCATCGCGGCATTCGGGCGGGACGGCCCGAGCGCCGCGATCGCGATCTGGCGCCGTGCGTTGTCGCGCGCCACAGCGGCCAACGACTTGGCCGGAATGGCCGCGGTGCTGGGCAACATCGGGGCCGGCTTCGTCGAGGAAGGCCGGTCCGACAGCGCGGAGGCGTACCTCGAGCGCGCTCGCGTGTTGGCCGAGCGGATCGGAGACCTGCGCGTCGAGGCGAACGCCGTCGGGTCGCTCGCCGATCTGAGCGTCGATCGCGCCGACCTGGCCACCGCTCGCGGGCGTTACGCGCGGGCGCTGGCGCTGCGCGAGCGCATCGGAGATTCGCGCGGCATCGCCTCCGTGTACAACAACCTCGGCCTCTTGGCGCAGACCGTGGGGGATCAGGACGAAGCGCGCCGGCAGTTCGAGGCCGCGTTGGCCATCAACCGACGGGACGGCCGCGACGAGGTCGCCGCCACGAACCTCGTCAACCTGGCGGGGTTGGCGAGCCTCGCCGGGGATTTCGCTCGTGCCGACAAGTTGTACCGCGACGCGCTCGCAACCTGGCGTGCGCGCGAGCAGTGGGCCGACGTCGCGGACGCGCTGCACGGTCTGGGGCAGCTCGAGCTGCGCCGCGGCGACTATCCCGCTGCCCGTGCGACGTTGGTCGAAGCGCTCTCCATTTACGATCGCACGGGGCCGATAACCGACGCCCTGGCCGTCCGACGCGAGCTGGCGAATGCGCTCGCTGCCCAGGGGGAAATGCAGGGTGCGCTGGACGAGCTGCGCCGCGTCCAGCGCCGCGCCGATTCGGCGGCGGTCCCGGTGGACATCCGGGCGGGGATCGCGCTGTCGCGCGCAGATCTCGCCGTTCAGTTGAACAGTCTCGCCGAAGCCGAGCGGCTCTATGCGAGGGCGGAATTCCTGTACCGCCAGGCGGGAGACGTCGGAGGGGAAGCCGAGGCCCAGCAGGGGCGCGGGCTGCTGTTTCTCGATCGCGAGGATTACTCCCGGGCGCAGACGCTGCTCGAGACCGCGCTACGCACGCAGAGCACTGCGGGGAGTCAGCGGGCGGCCGCCCTCACACGGCTGTCACTTGCCGAGTTGTCACTCGCGCGTGGGGACACGGGAGCGGCTCGAGGTCAGGTCGCTCGCGCGGCCGCCGACCTCGAGCGCATCGGTGATCCTGTCGGAACGGCCGCCGCGGTGGGCGAGCGAGCCGCCCTCGAAGCGGCAGCGGGGCGCCCCGCGGTCGCGGAATCGCTGTTTCGCGCCGCGCTGGGAAAGGTCGAGAGCCGGGTCGTGCCCGAAGTCAGCTGGCGACTCCAAGCGGGACTCGGCCTGGCGTTTCGCGCCCAGGGAGAGTCCGACTCGGCCGCGCGTGAATTTCGCGCCGCGATAGCCGAGGTCGAGCGCCCCAGCCGCTCGCTCACGCTGGCGGAGCGCCGCTCGGGGTTTTTTGCGGACAAATGGGATGTGTACGCCCAACTCGCCCTCACCGAACGGGCCCGCGGGCGGCCCGGCGCGGCGTTCGAGGCGAGCGAGCGGCTGCGCGCGCGCGAGATGCTCGAGCTGCTCACGAGGGGCCGCGTGTCCGCTCCACCGGACACGGCCGCGGATCTCGTCGCGCGCGAGCAGGACCTGCGCCGGCGCATCGCCGAGCTGACGCAGGACCTCACCCCGCAGCCCCCGCTCCACGCTGTGGAGCGGGGGAGCAGGGGAGAGGTCCCAAACGGTGTGGGTGAACTGCAGCGCATTCAGGACGCGTACGGCGAGCTGTTGCTCGAGATGCGAGAACGCGCGCCGCGACACGCGGCCCTCGTATCGACTGAGACCTCAAGCTGGCGGGACGTGGCGCTGCGTTTGGCGCCCGATCAGGCGTTCATCGAGTACCTGGTGAGCGACTCCGGCTCGCTGGCGTTCGTCGTGACGCGCGACACAATCGGGGTGGTGGAGTTGGGTGTCAGCCACCGCGACCTCGCGCGACTCGTCAAGCTGGCGCGCGGCACGATCGAGCCGAGCGGCTCGCCGCGTACCGACTCCTTGTGGCGTGGCCCGTTGCGCCAGCTGCATCGATACCTGATCGCTCCGCTCGAGGATGCCCGTCTGCTCACGGGGAAAGCTCGGTTGGTACTCGTGCCCCACGCCGAGCTGCATTATGTGCCGTTCGCGGCGCTGGTCGATGGCGAGCGAGCGGGAGGGTTTTTGGTCGAGCGGTACGAGGTGTCGGTGACCCCGTCGGCCTCGGTGTGGCTCGCTTTGGGACAGCGCCAGGCGGGGCGGGGCACGGCTGGTGTGCTGGCCTTCGCGCCGAGGCCCGATGCGCTGCCCGCGTCGCGGCGGGAGGTGGCGGCGATTGCGCGCCTCGCGGGAGCGGACGTGTTGACCGGCGCTGCGGCGACCGAAGCGGCGTTCCGGCGTGACGCACCGACCCGTCGTGTGCTGCACCTTGCCACCTACGGTGTTCTCAACAAGCAGAACCCGCTGTTCTCATACGTCGAGCTGGCCCCCGGCGGATCAGACGACGGCCGGCTCGAGGTTCACGAGGTGTTTGGCCTGCAGCTTGCAGCGGATCTCGTCGTCCTCTCGGCGTGCCAGACGGGGCTCGGCTCAGGGGCGTTGGCCGACGTTCCCGCCGGCGACGACTGGGTCGGGCTCACGCGCGCGTTTCTCCATGCAGGGGCCGCGCACGTGGTAGCGACGCTGTGGCCGGTAGACGACTGGGCGACCGCCGCGCTGATGGAGCGGTTTTACCAAGGATATGCGGGGAGCGCCGACCCCGTGGGTGCGCTTGCCGCGGCACAGCGCGCGCTGCTCGCCCAGCCGGCCACGTCGCATCCGTTCTACTGGGCGGGGTTTGTTGTGGTGGGCGGGGCGGATGGGGAGGCGGCTGGTCGGTGAGCAAGTGCGCCGGCAGTGTCCGTCACATGGACCAAGTCATATGAAATCGCCCTGGATTTCAACGCGCCTGCTTGGCGCGCTCGTAGCAGTGAGCTGGTTCGCCGCCTGCTCCGACAGTCCTGGCGGCCCGCCCTCTATTCTTGCGCCGTTGCCCGATGGCGTGATGGTGTCGAACCCGGTCCCGGCAGCCGCGCTCGGAGCAGGCACGCGGGCCGCGTTGGGCGTGGCTCCCGGCGCCGCTGACGACCTGACGTACGTGTCGCTCGCTCCCGGCACGGTCCCGGCCGGCAGCCGGGCGGTCGTGCGCCGGGTGGGCGACGCCGCTTCCGTGACCACGGCGGTGGCGGACGGTGGGTTCGATCCCGTCCCGGTCGTGGCAGAGGCGGGGGACTCGATCGAGGTGACGGTCACCGACGCCGATAATGCCACCCTCTTCAAGGTCCGGGTCGCGGTCGCCGCCGCCCGGCCGCCGGTCATCGTGCGCACCGAGCCGCCGCCTCGCAAGCGAGACGTCCCGCTCAACGCGGCCTTGGCGATCGTGTTCAGCGAGCCGGTCTCGAGCGGCACCCTGAGTTCTTCATCTGTACAGTTGCTCAAGGGCACGACTGCAATAGCGGGCACGGTGCGTTTGCTACAGGGAACCGCGACAACGGCTGTCTTCGCGCCGGCGGCGCCGCTCGATGCGAACACCGACTACCGGCTGCACGTGACGCGGGCGGTGCGGGATCTCCAGGGTGACCCCCTCGCTGCCCCTGACACCGTGGACTTCACCACCGGCACGACTCTGGTGGGCTCAGTCGCCTGGGTGTCACTCGGCCTGACCGCCGACACCCCCGCAACGGTCGTGTCCTTTGGGTCGCGGTTCCAGCTCACCGCCACGGCGCGGGATGCGCAGGGCGTCGAGGTCGTGGGGCACTCCGTCACCTGGAGCAGCAGCGATCCAAGTGTCGCGTCCGTGTCGGCGACCGGGTTGGTGACGGCGGTCGCGGTGGGTGGAGCATGGATTACCGCGACGGTGGATGGGCAGAGCGGCCGGGCACCGTTCGCGGTGACCACGATTGCCGTTGGGACCGTGACGGTGACGCCCGAGTCCGCCCGAGTCGCCTTGGGCGGCGTGGTGAAGCTCAGCGCCACGGTCCGGGACGCGAACGGGCAAGACCTCGACCGGCGACTGGTCACCTGGTCGAGCAGCGACCGGACCGTCGCGACGGTGGCCCCGAGTCAGTCAAGTGCCCCGGTGATGGTCACTGGAGTGGCCGCTGGAATCGCCAGGATTTCGGCGACGGTCGATGGCAAGAGCGATACAGCCACCATCACGGTCAGCCAGGTGGCATCGGTCGTTGTCACTCCCGAGTCGGCGACTGTGGCGGCCTACGACATGGTCCGATTGTCCGCAACGCTCCGGGATGCGCAAGGCGAGGTTCTGTCCGGCGGTCCGATTGCTTGGAGCAGCGGCGATGTCTCGGTGGCAACCGTGGATTCCACTGGACTGGTGAAAGGAGTGGGCGCGGGTTCCGCCGCCGTGATCGCGACCAGCGGTGGTATCAGCGACACCGCAGCCATCGCCGTCACCTTCGTTCCCGGAGGCCGGATCGCCTTCACCAGCGACCGGGGTGGTTGTCGCGAGATCTACGCCATGAATACGGACGGCTCGGGTGTCGTGGAGCTGATCAACAGCAACGACCAGTACTGCTCGGCGAATGCCAACGGTGCGGCCTGGTCGCCTGATGGCACGAAGATCGCGTTTTACTATGGCCCCAACGTGTCCAGCGCGGTCGAAGACATCTACGTAATGAACGCGGACGGCTCCCAAGTCACAGAAATGGTCCGTCCCACCAACAATTTTTTCGGTCGCGCCGACCCGGCCTGGTCCCGCAACTGGTCCAAGATCGCGGCGGCTGAAAAGGTTGGCCGTTGTGACAATCCGCGAACTTGCCGCTATATCTTCTACTACCGAATCATCGTGATGAGTGCCGACGGCACTGGCCTGGTCGTGTTGACGACGCCCTATGACCCCCGCGCGTCAGACCGGGAGCCGGCGTGGTCGCCGGATGGGAGGATCGCCTTTAGGAGAATGGGCGAAATCTTCGTGATGAACGCCGACGGCACCGGCGTCACAAACCTGACCAACAACCCCGCGTACGACGCTAGCCCAGCCTGGTCGCCGGACGGGACGAAGATTGCGTTTCTGAGCACCCGGAGTGGCGTCTCCGACCTCTACGTGATGAATGCAGACGGCTCGGGGATCACGGCGCTGACCGCCGACTCGGCAACCGAAGGAAGGCCAGCGTGGTCGCCGGATGGCACGAAGATCGCCTTCGCGAGCAATCGCGATAGTAACATGGAGATCTACGTGATGAACGCCGACGGGTCCGGGGTCGTCAGGCTGACGAACAACCCGGCGTTCGACGGCATGCCGGCGTGGACGCGATGAAGCGGAAACCCGCCGGCGTGCGGCGCAGGATGGCACTCACTGCAATTGGGGGCCTGGGATGGTTCGCCGCCTGCTCCGACAATCCTTGTTGCGGTCCGACTCCGGTCATGTCGATCACCGTGACCCCGCCATCCGAGATCCTGGTGGTCAGCGAAACCGTGCAGCTAATTGCGACCCTCCGGGATGCAAATAGCCAGGTTCTGTCCGGATACCCGATCGCTTGGCACAGCAACGATGTCAACGTCGTGACGGTGGATTCGACCGGCTTGGTGAAGGGCGAGGGACCGGGCGCGGCGGATGTGATCGTGACGAGCGCAGGCGTCAGCGATACGGCGGCTATCAGCGTCTCCAGTGCCGTGGTTCCTTCAGGGATGAGCCTGATCGCCTTCGCTTCGGGCGCCTACCTGGACGCGCCCACAGGAGGCATCAAGGTCATGACGGCCGACCGCTCGTCGATCGGAACCGTGACCACGTCCGGCGGTGACTGGGACCCCGCGTGGTCGCCGGACGGCACGAAGCTCGCGTTCGAGAGCGACCGGGCTCGAGCCGTGGACCACGGAGACATCTTCGTCGTGAACTGGGACGGCTCTGGTCTCGCGCAGCTGACGAGTGACGAGTCGGACGATCGCGAGCCAGCGTGGTCGCCCGATGGCCGCCGGATCGCCTTCGATCGTTTCAGCAGCATTTACGTCATGAGCGCCGCCGACGGCTCCGGCGCCACGATGGTCACGCTGAACGGCTCCCACGCGAGCTGGTCCCCGGATGGCGCGAGGATCGTCTTCGCAGGGCCCGATCGGCACATCTGGGTGACGCAACTCGATGGCTCTGGGCTCACGCAACTGACCAATGCCGGGTACGATGGCATGCCGACGTGGTCGCCCGATGGCACCAAGATCGCATTCCAGCACGGTTCAACGTGGCCCGACAGTTGGGCGATCTATCTCATGAATCCCGATGGGACCGGGATCGTGCAGCTCACCCTAGAGGGGCAGCGGCCCGCGTGGTCACCCGATAGCCGGATGATCGTGTACGAGGATTCTGGTATCAACGTGATCAACGCGGACGGGTCTGGGCTCACGCGGGTTGGTGACGGCTTCGCTCCAGCCTGGTCTCGCGTAGGGTCGATGCCGCCACCGCGCCGGGCCGAACGGTTCATCGCGATCGCGGGCGGCGACGGGCAATCCGATAGTGTCCATTCGGCGTTGCCGGAGCCCCTGGGCGTATTGGTAACAGATACAGTCGGGACGCCGGTGTCGGGTGTCACGGTCGACTGGATCCTGGACCCGCAAGCGCAGGAGAGCGGGGTTGCGCTTTCGGTTAACCGGGTGACGACCGATGCCTCCGGAATCGCATCGGTGAGTCTGACCTTGGGTGGTGCGTTGGGGACCGTGCAGGTACGGGCGACCATCACGGACGGCAGCGCCCAGCTGACCGGCGTCGTGTTCACGGCGACGGCGACGACGGGCTCCGTCGCCTCGGTGATCGTCCGCCCCAATCCGGTCGTCCTGTTGATCCAGACGACAGCCCAGTTGTCCGCGACCCCGCTGGACGCGGACAATTTCGTCGTCACGGGACGGCCCATTGCCTGGACGAGTGACAACGCGACCGTGGCGACCGTAGACACGAACGGCCTCGTTACGGGGATCGGCGCCGGGTCGGCCACGATCACCGCAACCGTGGATGGGCGCGAGGGGAGCGCCACGGTGAGCGTGGTGCGACCCGAGGATGTTATCGCCTCGCTCCAAGGAGACTGGCTCGCCAGGCTCACCTTCGGTAATCCGCGCACGCGCGTCTGCAGTGGTACAGGCTCATTCTTCTTCACCTCGGATAGTGGCAGCCTTGGAGGGACGGCTGGATTCCTGGTTCCGACGTCCTGTGGTGGAGTCGGCCTGCGACTCGTGCCCGTCTCCAACTTCCAGCTCTCGAGCACGGCGTTCGCGTTCAACGCCGCCTGCGGCTTCACTGCCGGGTTGCCGTCCGACTCCGTGACCACGATCGGCGGGAGTGTGCGG
The DNA here is from genome assembly GCA_041485045.1 of Gemmatimonadota bacterium. GTDB lineage: Bacteria > Gemmatimonadota > Gemmatimonadetes > Gemmatimonadales > GWC2-71-9 > DASTHG01. Next base: position 9,825 of record JBGPIW010000024.1, read on the forward strand.
TGCGGCACTACTTCCGGCCGCTGGAGTGCGGTGCGGTCCGGACCGCCGGCCTCCGTTTCGATCGCACCGGCTGCCCTGACCATCATCATCGGTGCGACGACGACGTTGGCGGGCCAGGCGCTCAACGCCAACGGCGACGTGCTGCTGGGACGATTGCTGACCTGGTCGAGTGATGATCCCGGAGTGGCCACCGTATCGAGCTCGGGAGTGGTCACCGCGGTGGGGCTCGGGTCTATTACGATCCGTGCCGCGACTGCGGACGTCAGTGGGCAGATCACCGTGACCGTCGTGACGGGCCAGCAGTAGCGATGTCGACGCGGGCTGCTCGGCTCAACGCGCTCTGGACCGCCGCCTTCCTCGCGGGGTGTCTCGGCGACAGTACGGGAATCGGCGATCGACGTTCACCCGCAGGCATGATCGTTTCGGACCCGACACAGCCGGCTGCGGCGATGCAGCGCTCGGGGGCCCTCTCGGCCGTTGTCATCGGGGACGGCTCGGCCTACGTGTCGCTGCGACCGGGAACGGTGCCGGGCGGTAACATCGCCACGATTCGCAACCGGCGGACCGGCGGGACGGAGATGGCGCTGATCATCGCGGGCGGTTTCGACCCGGTGACGATCGCGGCGAGCCCCGGCGACTCACTGGACGTCGACGTCGAGCTGTTCGAACCTGGCGCACCGGTCCACATCGTCATCCCGGTGCCGTTGACGCGCCCGCCGGTCGTCGTGCGCACCGACCCCCCGCCTAAGAAGCGCGACGTGCCCCTCAACGCGGCCGTCGTAGTCGTCTTCAGCGAGCCGATCGATTCGACGACACTGACGACGGCTTCGATCCAGCTCTTGGATGGGTCGACGCGTGTCCCGACCCACCTCGACCTGCGCGACTCGATGCATGTCAGGGCCGTACTCGTGCCGGATGCGCTCCTGGCGCCGAACGTCACCTACACGCTCGTGGTCACGAGCGCGGTCCGTGACCTGAGCGGCGATCCGCTCGCTGAGCCAATCAGCGTGGGGTTCACGACTGCCGCCGGGCCGAGCGGGCGGAGCCAGATTGCCTTCACCCAGTACGGCGGAGCATCGTACGAAGGCGCCTACCAAGGCATCTACGCGATCAATCCGGACGGCACGGGAGCGACCTTCCTGGTGGACGACTACGGGAACTTCGGAACGGACGAACCAGCGTGGTCGCCCGATGGTCGCCGTCTGGCGTTCATCAGCGGTCGACACAAGGCCTACGGTCTCGCCGGGGAGAATGCGGTCTACGTGATGAACGCCGACGGCAGCGGCCTAACGAGACTTACAAACTCTCTGGCGGGTGAGTCATGGCCCGCATGGTCGCCCAACGGTACGAGAATCGCCTTCGCGCGCTGGACGTGCATGAACCCCCAATGCACGCAGCAAGGGTACAGTGCGGTGTACACTATGAACGCCGACGGGTCGGGGGTCACGAGACTCACTGATCCGGTAGGAATTGGAGAGGACGCCAAGCCGTCGTGGTCTCCCGACGGCGCGAGGATCGTTTTCGTCAGGGGGACTGACTCGACGCTCTCGGACCTGTATGTCATGAACGCGGACGGCTCGAACGTGATCCGGCTGACGAACGGACAATTCGCGGTCGGGACACCTGCCTGGTCCCCAGACGGCCTGCGGATCGCCTATGCGAGGGCGTCAATCTACATTGGAGATTTCGACATTTATGTCATGAACACGGATGGGTCGAACGTCAGGCAACTGACCAGCGGCCCTGCGGTGGACCTCTTCCCCTCCTGGTCCCCTGATGGTGAGCGTATCGCCTTCAGCAGCGAGGGCAGATCTTCCGGCAATGCGCAGATCTACCTCATGAACGCCGATGGCTCCGGCTTGACGCGGGTAACCGACGACCCGTTTGGCGCCACCGAGCCCGATTGGTCGCGCGCGTCGAGTCCCTGACCGCCGGCCCGCCGCGATTCGAGAGCAAACGAGCAGTCCATGTCCGTCCAACGGATCACTCAGCGCGCCGTGAGTGGCGCGCCGCAGTGGTGATCAACCCGATCCGTTGGAGGTTCCATGAGCCAGACTGTCGCGCGGCACCTGATTCTGGTCGCGCCCCTCGCCCTCTTCGCCGCTTGCAACCCCGACTCCCGTAATCTCCCCTCGGCGCCGATCATCACCGCGCAGCAAACGGCCGCGGCGCAAGCCCACACGAAGACCTTCCCAAACGTTGACGGCAGCTTTGGCCCCGCCGTGCTGGCTTCCTGTGACGAAGGGTATGATCTGGTTTTTCAGTTCAAAGGGACCGTCACGATCATCGAAACGATCGATCCAGCTGGCAACATCACGAAGTTGCGGAACGTCTGGAACCTGACCGTTTACATCTCCAATTCGGTCACAGGGTACACGGTCTTCGGCCCCAGCTACGGTCCGGACCAGACGACCTTCAACTCCGACGGTACCTCCCGGCTCGTTCAGTACGGCCTGTTGCTCCACCTCAAGCTGCCTGACGGAACCCAGCTGCTCGATGCCGGCACAGTCGAGTTCTTCTTCGATCAGAACGGTGGGATCACGCTGGTCGCCATGCACGGGCCCCATCCGGATCATGAGGGGTTCCCGGAGCGCCCGGTGCTCTGCGGGCTACTGAACCACTAAGTCGAGCGGAGGCCGCCGAACGCGAGCCCGCATGAGTTCGAATCCCGTGGTACACCCACTTCCATGGAGGTGTCGCATGCGTTGCTTACCGCTCACGCTGCTCCCGCTGTTGTTGGTCGCCTGCGAGCGACAGCCCGTTGCACTGGACCGAGCGGTTCGCCCTCAGTTCGGGGCAACACACAGTGAAATCACGGGCAGCTTCGAGGAGGTTGATGGTCCTGCCGATTGCACTGCCAACCCCAGGATTGGGGAGATCGTCCTCTTCACCGGAACGATCAATTACGTGTTGTATGCGACCACGACCCCTTCCGGTAACGTGGATACGACGCTGAAGTTCTTTTACGATCCCGCGGTCCACCTGGTGGGACAGACATCCGGAACCGTGTGGACGATCAACGCCACCAACACTCAGCCCATTGCCATATTCCTCGTCCATGGAAATGGGATGGTGAACAAGATCAACGAACACGAGTTCTACACGAACGCCGCGGGCGCCCGCCTGCTGCTGGTGGTCAACTACCTGGTGACCGTGAACGCGAACGGCAAAGTCACTGCGAGCAGAGACTTCGTGTATCGCTGCATCGGCGGCTAGAGGAAGGTCTTGCTTAACGCCCCGTCGTGACCCAACCACGGCGGGGCGTTGAGTATTCTGGAGTCTCGACCGTCAGTACGCCCCCAGCGCCTGCGCCGCCTGCTTCACATGGCGCGGCTCGACCCAGAGCAGCCCGGCGAACCGGCCGCTGGTCGTGGAGACGGCCTCTGTTGCGGTGACGTTGATTTTCGCGGCGGCGAGCTTGTCGAGGATCCCCGCCATCGCGCCGACCCGGTCGTCCCCCTCGAAATAGAAGACGGCCTTCGGCTTGCTGAGCTTGATCTTGGCGGCCTTCGCCGCCGCCACGAGTGCGGCGCCGTCCTGGGGCACGAAATCGAGCTGCGTCCGGCGTGCGCTCGGGAACCCGTGGAAGGCCAGCAGGTTGACGCCGGCCGCGCGGAACACGCCCAGCATCCGGGCACCCTCGCCCGCCTTGTCGGGCGCGGTTGC
>JBGPIW010000025.1:0-13319 GCA_041485045.1 Gemmatimonadota bacterium
CCAGCGCGATGACGCGGAACGCTTCGTGCCGGGCCACGAGCGCGGCGTCCGTCACACCGGCGGTCGCGACCTCGGACGAGCCGAGCCAGGGCCCGGGTGGGACGGTCTCCCACGCCGCCTGATAGCCGAGCACGCGAAACAGGTCGCGGAGATCGGAGATCTGCTCGGTGCGGGTGAGAAGCTCCCGAAGCACCACGGGCCCCTCGGTTCGAAGGGGCGCAACATGATGCTGGAGGGTCGGGAATCAGGTATCGGAACGACGCTGCAGAGATCGAAAAACTGCGGTCGCTGGGGGCGGGGAGCGGTCCGCTCCCTGCCCCCTGCTCTGTGCACCCTGCTCTTAGGCCTTTCTCAGGTGAATGCTGCCGTTCACCGTGGACAGCTTCAGATAGCGCCCGCCCGAGCCGATCGTGCCGCGCATGTGCCGCGGGCCGAACTTGCCGGTCACGGTGAGCGGGAAATCCGTTTCCAGGTCGCCGTTGACCGTCTCGGCGCTCACTTCGGCGCTGAGGTTGTCGGGCAACGTCAGGGTGATGCCGCCGTTTACCGTGCTGAACTCGGCCTCGGACGACCAGTCGGCCCGCCCCATGGCGGCGCGGATCGATCCGTTCACCGTGCTGGCCTCGACGTGCCCCGCGGCCGAAACGTCGATGCTGCCGTTGACCGTGCTCACGAGGGCATCGGCGCCCAGATCCTCCGCGTCCACATCACCGTTGACCGTCTCGCCGCTGAACGCGATGCCGGCGGGCAGCTTGATGGTGAAATCGACGGTGACGTCGTTGTTTTCGGTCGATGAGCTCCAGCGATCGCCGGGCTCGCAGCTGTTCTCGTGCCGCGCGCGCCGCGGTGTGGGATACACGGCGCAGATGGTCACGCCGTCCTCCGACGGGACGACTTCGATCTTGACCTCGTCGGGGTCGTCGCGGCGCGAGGTCTTGCGCGCGCTCACGTCGATTTGGTCACCCGTCGTCGCCATCGCCCGGATGCTGCCGTTGACGCCCTTGATCTCGAGTCGCTTGCCGGCCGCGAGGCGTCCGTTCCAATGGAAGTCCTGGGCCGCGGCGGGAGCCGCTACCAGCAGTGCGGCGAACAGCGCTGCCGGAATCTGCCATACGGTGACGCGCATGTGCTTCACTCCTGTCCCTGATCGTGGATCTGCCCGGGTCTGCACAGCTTGATGCTGCCGTCGAACGATTCGAGCTCCAGCCGGGCGCTCCCCGAGCCCAGCGTGAAGGTGAAGCGATGTTTCATTTTGTCCTTGAGCGTCACGGGGAAGCAGGCGTCGAAATCTCCGCTGAACGTCGCCACGGAAATCGTGGCGTTCGTCCGCTCTGGAATCGACACCGAGACGCTGCCGTCATGCGATTGGAAGCGGTAGCGGCCGCCGTCCTTGATCGTTCCGTCGTACTCGATGCTGCCGTCCACCGAGGACGCGTCCACATCCGCGGACTCGATGTCGAGCAGGGTGATCTCGCCGTCCACCGTCTCCGCCGTGATGTCGCCGGAGCAGTCCTTCACCGAAATGCTGCCGTCCACCGTGTTGAGCTCGATGTGTCCCTTCGCGCCTTCGAGGGTTATTTCACCCTCGACGGATTTCAGCGAGATGTTGCCGCTCCCCCCCACGACGCGAATCGAGCCCTCCACGGTTTCAACCGTGACCTCCGCTTCGGTCCCCTCGATGGTGACCTCGGCCGACGGGGTGCCGGAGACCGACAGCGGCAACCACGTCGGCACCAGAATCTCGTAGTCCACCATGGCCGGACCGTGCCGGGATGAGGCGCCAATGCTCACGGTCGGACCGTCGGTACGGATGGTGACGTAGTCCCGGCTCCCGTGGGTGGCACGGACGCGAACCGAGTTCTGCCGCCACGTCTTGATTACGACCTCGCCGCCGAAGTCGCTGACGTCGAGCCGCTGGCCCTGGTGCACCGCGAACGACGTATCGGTGTCCTGGACCAGTGCCAACCGCGCGACGGCGAAGAGTGCCAACAACATGTTCGCTCCTTCTCTATGTGCGTGGGGCGGCGATGCGATTCGCCTCCCGCAGGAATTCGAGTTTGTGCCGCATCGTATCGGCGAGATGGTGGTTCAGGTACGCGCTCTGGGGATCCGTCACCAGTGCCCGACTCGCCTCGGCGATCGCGGAGTCGATCACGGCCAGGCTGTGCTCGAGTTTGTGAACCGTCGCGGGACCGAGCTGGCCGGTCCGCTGCCCCTCCGCCAGCGCCAGTCGCAGCTGGTCGACCGCGAGGTCGACGCTCGAATCCGCCTTGGAGCTCCACACGGCGGTCTGGATGCTCGGCATAGCAGAGGGTGTGCGCGCGGAGGGGCCCGGGCCGCGGTCCCGACGCTGTGCAAGACGGGCGACTCCGGCGGAAACGACGATGAGCGCGATACTGGCGGCGATGAGCTGCGGCACGGTGAAACTGATCCGCCGCCGCGCCCGCCGGGCCGCGAGGTCGTCGGTCGTGACTCCGATGCGGGCGGCGATCCCCGGCCACAGATCCCGGGTCGGCGGCCGGTCGTCGAGGGCCTGGGCGCGTCCGACCACGCGGCGCAGCTCGTCGAGCGTGGTGGCGCAACTCTCACACGTCGCGAGATGCGACTCGAGCTCCAGACGCTCAGTCGCGTCCAGCTCGTCATCCAGGTATTCGGAAAGTCGATTCGTCCACTGGTCGTTCATACAACGCTCCTGCGTTCTGCTCCGTACACCAGCCTACCGATCGAGGTGCTTCCGCAGCGCCATCCGCGCATGGTGCAACTGTGACTTCGAGGTCCCGGGGACGATTCCCAACAACTGGGCGATCTCCTCGTGGCGATACCCCTCCACGTCGTGGAGCAGGAACACCTGTCGCGCTCCATTGGGTAGCCGGCTCAACGCCTCTTCGAAATCGAGGCCGTGCTCCGGCGCGACCTGGCGGCTCGGCACCAGCTCCAGCACCTCAGGATTATCGTGAAACCGCTTTCGCTCTCCACCCACGGTCTTGCGCCGGCCCAAGACGACGTTCACGGCGAGCCGGTGCAGCCAGGTTCCGAAGGCGGCCTCGCCACGGAACGTGTGCAGCTTCTCCCAGGCGCGGACGAACACGTCCTGAGTCACGTCCTCGGCGTCGCCCGAGTCCAGCATACGCCGGACCAGGCCGCTGACCCGCGGGACGTGACTGCGATACAGCCGCTCGAAGGCGCGACCGTCGCCGCTCTGGGCGAGTGCTACGTCCGCCGCTTCGCCGTCCATCGCCGCCGTGATCGCATCGGTGATCGGTGCTCGCACTCCCGGGCCTTGGTGATCCATGCACGAGTTTGGATAGATAAAGAAGGCCCCAAGGTTGCAGCGTGAACCGGCCCGCCGCCAGGCTGTTTCACGCGCTTTTCCGCGTCGGGGCGTACATTTGCACCGTATGGCACCCGCCATCACTACCGTCGCGGCGATCGGGCTGGCGCTGGGAATCAGGCATGCGTTCGAGCCCGATCACCTCGCCGTGGTGTCGACGCTCGCGACGCGCCAGTCCTCACCCCTCGCGGCTGCCCGTCTTGGCCTCGTCTGGGCCGCGGGGCACACGGCGAGTCTGGGGGTCGTGGTGCTGGCCGTCATCCTCACCGGTGTGCGGCTCCCGGCCGCGCTCTGGCCCGTGGCCGATCTCCTGGTAGGCGCGCTGCTGGTCGTCCTGGGGGGCTCGGTGCTCTACCGGTACGGGCGCGGCGCCTGGCATCTGCACGCGCATGCCCACGGGCCGGAACAGGGCAGCCATCTTCACTTACACAGCCACTCGGCTGGTTCGGCGCATGAGCATCGGCACCCACGTGGCGATGTGCGTCGCTCGCTGGCGTTCGGCCTGTTGCACGGTTTGGCGGGCAGCGCGGCGATCCTCGTCCTGCTCGTCGCGGCGGCGCCGACCCGTGGTATGCAGCTCGCCTATTTCTTGGCGTTCGGTGTCGGAACGGGCGTCGGGATGTTGAGCGTGTCGCTCACGCTGGCGGGACTGGTTCGAGCGGCGTCTCGGCAAGGTGTCCGCTGGGCGCGGGCGCTGCACCTCGGAGCGGCGGCCGCGAGCGTGGTGGCGGGAGGCGCGCTCGCGGCGACCACGGTGCAGCAGCTGCTGGTGCGGTAACACCGCGCGGCTCAACCGCGCGGCTCTTCCTCTATAGCCGTCCGTACACGCGTCCCTTCCATTCAACGCGACGCCGCCCGCGCCACGCCGACCGCAACATGATGTAGGCGACCATGCTCGCTCCGAACGGGTACAGCAGGGCGAACGCGACGGGCGCTCCCTCGCGGCGGTACACCTCGAGCCAGGTGAGCAGCGAGGCCGCCATCGCGAGGAGCGTGAAGTCCCATCGAAACATCAGCCAGGCGAGCGGGGGGCCGACCCAGGCGAGGACCGGGAGCCACATGACGTACGGCAGCAGGCCCCGGAGCAGCGGGAGTGGGGGCATCATGAGCGGGGCGCCGAGCGCCAGGTTTTTCGACCACCCCTCGACGATCGCGCCGAGGGAGCGGTACATGCGGGTGCGCATGAACTCTTCGGCGTGGAGCAGGAAGATGTCGCGTCCCCGGAGGGCGTACAGCTGTGCCAGGGCCACGTCCTCGGCCACGGTATCCTTGACGGCGGCGTGGGTGCCGATCGCTGCGTAGGCCAACCGGTTGGTGAGGACGAACTGACCGTTGGCGATCGCGTTCCACACGACGCGCGTGCGATTGACGCGGCGCAGGTCGCCGACCCGCGCCTGCAGAGCGAAGAAGACGTGCGGCTGAACGAGCCGCTCCCAGAAGGTCTCCATCTCCTGACGCGGGAGCACGGAGACGAGATCGACATGCTCGTTGCGCAGCGCGGTCACCGCCCGAGGGATCAGGGCGGGGTCCTGCCACGTATCCGCATCGGCGAAGAGCAGGAGATCCCCCGTCGCCGCGCGGTATCCCTGGACCAGCGCCCAGGGTTTTCCATACCATCCCTCGGGCAACTCGGCCCCGCGGACCACTCGGAGCCGGCCCCGGGCTTCCGGCGCCGCGGCGATCCACTCCGCGATCCCGGCCGTGCCGTCGCTCGAGCGGTCGTCCACGACGATCACCTCCAGGTGCTGATACTCCGACTGGAGCACGGAACGCACGCAGCGCTCGATATTCGCCGCTTCGTTGCGTGCGGGGATGATGACGGACAGGGACGGACCGTCCGGCAGCGGCGCATAGTTCCAGAGCCGCGGGCTGCGCACCGCGTATCGCCGCACGACGACCAGCAGCACGACGATCCACGGCGCGGCAAGGAGCAAGTCCATCGGAAGATGAGTAGGCACGCTAGATTCTCCGGCAGGCGAATCTAGGGGTGATCGAGGACGGGGGAAGGCCAGTGGCGGTGATCGCATGACTTTTGACCGGGTGCGCCGGGCGCTGGCCGTACACGCCCCGCAGGAAATCGACGCCCCCGAAGCCCTGCCGGCAGCGGTGGCGCTCATTCTCATCAAGCGAGACGACCTCGAGGCGCTATTCATCAAGCGGGCCGTGCGGGCCGGCGATCCGTGGTCCGGCCAGGTCGCCTTTCCCGGTGGCCGGTACGAGGCGACCGATGTCGACTTGCGGGCGACGGCGATTCGCGAGGCGCGCGAGGAGACCGAGGTCGAGCTGTCCGACGCCGAGCCGTTGGGCGTACTGGATGATCTGTATCCGCGTACCCCGACCCTGCCGCCGGTGCGTGTCCGGCCGTTCGTATTCGGGCTGGCGGGCACGCCGCGACTCGCGCCGAGCAATGAGGTGGAGCGCGCGTTCTGGGTCCCGCTCACCCGATTCCGCGAGGCCGGCGTGCGCCGCGAGGTGAACCTGTTCCTGCGTGGCGAGGACCGGGTCTTCCCGGCCTACGATCTAGGCGAAGACCTGATCTGGGGCATGACCGAGCGGATCCTCACGCCGTTTCTCGAGCTGATCGGCCACGCGCCTTAGCCTCACGCTTCACACAGTCCAGCTTGCGTGAGGTTGCGACCCGGGCGGGCGCATACTCAGTAGGCTACAGCAATACCCATATTAGCTTGCAGGCATGATCATATTAGGTTAGACTAATGTCTCTTGTGCGCAGTGAGTTAAGCACATAGCCGCTGTATGGCATAAACACCGACATACGTCTGGAGTGGTCGATGCCGGCGAGTACGCAGGAGCCGTCCCTCACACGGTCGGTGGAAGACTACCTGAAGGCCATCTTCCAGCTCTCCCACCAGGGCGGCTTCGCGACTACCCGTGACATTGCGGGGCTTCTCACGCTCGCGGCCCCGTCCGTGAGCGGCATGGTCAAGCGGTTGTCGGAAATGGGACTCATCGAACACGTGCCGTATCGGGGCGTTCAGCTCACGAGCCAGGGCCGCCGGGCCGCCCTGAAGATGATCCGGCGCCACCGCGTGCTGGAGCTGTATCTGACGCGGCACCTCGGCTACGACTGGGACAACGTCCACAGCGAAGCCGAGCGGCTGGAGCACGCCGTCTCCGATGATCTGATCGAGCGGATGGCGGCCGCGCTCGGCGATCCCCGTTACGATCCGCATGGCGACCCGATTCCGAGCGCTACCGGCGATATCGAAGAAACCGAGCTCGTCTCGCTGGCGGATGCCGCAATCGGCGCCGAGCTCGAGCTGCAGCAAGTCGGCACGCAGGACGCCGCGAGGCTCCGCTATTTCGCGGAGCAGGGACTCGTTCCCGGCGTGCGGGTGAGCGTGACGGACCGCCAGCCGTTCAACGGCCCGACCACCGTGTACCTCAACGCGTCCGGCACGGCGCGGATCGTGGGGCGCGAGATGGGCCAGCTGCTGTGGTGCCATCTCGCGGACGAAGGGAGCTGAGCGTGGTCAGTCCGTTCCGGCGTCGCGTGCACGAGCCTGGGTGGCGCCAGCCGCGTCTCACGCCAAGCCTCGCCGAGGTCTATCGCACCATCCCGATCCCCACCCAGGGACACTGGTGGCGCAAGGCACTGGCGTTCGCGGGCCCGGGATATCTGGTCGCCGTCGGGTACATGGACCCCGGGAACTGGGCCACCGATCTCGCGGGCGGATCCCGATTCGGCTACACGCTGCTCAGCGTCATCCTGATCTCCAACCTGATGGCGATCCTGCTCCAGGGGCTCGCGGCCAAGCTGGGCATCGTGACCGGCCGCGATCTCGCCCAGGCGTGCCGCGACCACTACTCGCGTCCGGTGAACATCGGGTTGTGGGTGCTGTGCGAGATTGCGATCGCCGCCTGCGACCTGGCCGAGGTGATCGGGTCGGCGATCGGTCTGAATCTCCTCTTCGGGATCCCGCTCCCGTGGGGCATTGCCATCACCGCCCTCGATGTGCTCCTGGTGCTGTACCTCCAGAACAAGGGCTTCCGGCTGCTCGAGGTGCTGGTGATCACCCTGATCGCGACGGTGGCGCTGTGCTTTCTGTTCGAGATCTTCATTTCGCGTCCCGACGCCGGCGCGGTCGTCGCCGGATTCGTGCCGCGTCCGTCGATTCTCACCGACCCCGAACAGTTGTACATCGCGATCGGCATTCTCGGCGCGACCGTGATGCCGCACAACCTCTATCTGCATTCCTCCATCGTGCAGACGCGGGCCTTCGATGAATCGCCGGCCGGCAGGCGAACCGCGGTTCGCTGGGCATTCCTCGATTCCACGATCGCGTTGTCGTTTGCGCTGTTCATCAATGCGGCCATCCTGATCGTCGCGGCGGCGACCTTCCACCGCTCGGGCAACTCCCAGGTGGCCGAAATCCAGCAGGCGTACGAGCTGCTCACGCCGTTATTGGGCGTCGCCGGGGCGAGCGCGGTGTTCGCGCTGGCCCTGCTCGCATCCGGTCAGAATTCGACGGTCACCGGGACGCTGGCGGGCCAGATCGTGATGGAGGGGTTCCTCAACATCCGGATCCGGCCCTGGCTGCGACGGTTGATCACGCGGCTGATCGCGATTGTCCCGGCCGCCCTCACCGCTATCTTTTTCGGGGAGCATGGTACGGCGCAGCTCCTCATTCTCAGCCAGGTGATCCTGAGTGTGCAGCTGTCCTTTGCAGTGTTCCCGCTGGTGCAATTCACCTCCGAGCGCGCCAAGATGGGCGAATTCGTGAACCCGGTCTGGCTCAAGGCCACCGCCTATACCGTCGCATTCGTGATCGCGGCACTCAATGTCTATCTGTTGGCGCGGATCGTCGGGAGCTGGCTGACTTGATGTTCAAGCGGATCCTCGTTCCTCTCGAGCACACGGCCACCGATGACACGATCCTGGAATTCGTCCGCCCGCTGGCGCGCGAGACCCACGCCGCCCTGGTGCTGATCCACGTGGCGGACGGCTGGGTGGCCCGTAACATCCGGCAGCTGGATCTCAGGGAATCCGAAGAGATGAAGGACGACCGCGCCTATCTGGAGCACATGTGTGGGGCGCTGCAGGGGGAGGGATTCGTTTGCGAAGCGGTTTTCGCCGCCGGGGAACCCGCGCGTGAGATCGCCGATGCGGCCAGTCGCGAGCATTGCGATCTGATCGCCATGGCGACGCATGGGCACCGGGGGTTGAACGACGTGGTCCGCGGCAGCGTCGCGAGCGCGCTACGGCACATCACGATGGTGCCCGTGCTGATGGTGAGGGCGGTCAAGCCGAAAGCGTCAGGCTCCTCTTAGGTAGTTCTCGCCTGCTCCAACGCCCGCAGGATCGCGGCTAACCGCCGGTCCCTCAAGGTCCGCAACATGTCGACCTTCCCTTCATAGGCCTTCTCGACGGCGGCGATCAAGGTGCGCTGCTGATCCTGATCCAGCTTGTCCCATGAAGCGAGGTCACCCCACCAGCGCTCGAAGCTCGTCAACAGGTGTTGCAGGAAGATGTGCACGCCGCCCGCGCCGGCTCCCAGGTGATAGGTGAGATGGGGGCCCGCCGCGGCCCACCCGAGCGCGGGCCCGAGCGAGACCGCACGATCCAGGTCGGAGACGTCGATCGCGCCGCTCAGCACGAGGTCGATGCACTCGCGCCAGACCGCAGCTGCGATCCGACCCACGACATAGCCGGGCACGGCGTGATGCAACACGATCGGCATGCGGCCCAGCGCGCGCAGGTACCCCTTCGCGCGGTCGATCGCCTGAGGGTCTGTTTCTTCACCCGGCACGAGCTCGACCAGAGGGAGGAGCTCGGGGGGATTGAGCGGGTGCGCCACGAGGCAGCGCGAGCGTTGCAGCAGGCGGGCGAACAGGTCGCTCGGCGCGAGGCCGCTGGACGAGCTCGTGACGATCGCCTCGGGAGCGGTTACCTGTTCGATCGATTCGAGCAGCCGTTGTTTCGCGCCCAGGTCCTCGTGGATCGCCTCGATCACCCAATCGGCACCGCGGACGGCCTGGAGCAGACTCTTGGCCTGCTGGAACTCTTGCAGCCCGCGCTCCACGATCCCCGGCGTTGCGCGGCCCAAGGCGATCAGCACTCGCGCCCGCCGCGGAATGTCCTCCATCGCGTCCTCGACGGCGCGGGAGTTCGTGTCGTAGATGCTCACGGGCCACCCGGCGGAGATGCACAGTGCGGCCCACCCACCGCCGATGGCGCCGGCGCCGATGACCGCCACTTTCGCGGGCAGGGAGCCGGACTCGGCGCTCACATGCTCCTCCCCGCTCCAGCGGGCGCCAGGGCCGTGAGGACACGCTCCGCGAGCAGCCGGTGGGCCACTTCGGGTCGCACGGCCGTGGCCATCCGCACCCGGGCACCATTGGGGTCCACCCGGGTCCGCCCGCGCGGCTCGCCGTCCTCCAGGTCCACGGCCAGCCGCAGTGGCTCGAAGGTCAGCGTGTCGGGGACGATGAGCTCGGCGATCGGGAGCACGTCATTGATCACGCAGCCGTCGAGTTTTTCGTGCTCGCGGTGAAACTTGAGGTAGAACCGCAGCGCGGCGTGCAGCCACCGTTCCAGCTCTTCCTCGCTGCGTCCCAGCCGGTCGATCTCGCCGCTCGTGAGCAGGAACTTGCGCGTCACGTCCAGCCCCACGAGCTCCGTGGGCAGCTCGGCGCGCAGCACCTCGGCGAGTGCTTCGGGATCACACCAGGCGTTGAACTCGGCGTACCGCGTCGTGTTTCCCGCTGCGCGCAGGTTGCCGATCATCGCGAGGTGCCGTTTGACCGTCCGGCGTACCAGGGCCGCATCGCGCCGCAGGGCGAGCGCCAGGCCCGTGACGGGTCCCAGGGTGACGAGCGTTACCGGCTCGGCCTGCTCCGCCAGCAGCCGGTCGAGTGGCTTCACGAAATCGAGTATGACGCCCGCCGGCGGCACCGGTGCATCCCCCAGGCCCGTGGGGCCGTGGGTCTCGAGCGCCACGGCCAGGGCCCGCTTGAGCGGGCGGCGGGCGCTGACGCCGATGGGGAGGCGATGGCCCGAGCGACGCAGAATCTCGACGCAGTTGCGGTACGCCTGGTCCACCGTCGTATTGCCGTAGGTCACCGCGATGCCGCGGACGTCCAGCTCGGGCGAGCGAAGCGCCAGCAGGAGGGCGAGGGTGTCGTCGATTCCCGGGTCGCTGTCGATGACGACGGGAACCGGGACTCGCGAGTGGGAGGATGCCGGCTCGTTCACGGCTCAAAGCCTACGAGCCGTCTATCTCCTTAGCAATAGTCGAAGCGGGAAGAGCGGATTGCGGGCCCGCGCGAGGCTGGCCCTCAGACCAGACGCTTGGACTGGGCATAGAGGATCAAATCGACGCGGTTTTCCACTTTGAGCTTCCGATAGATGTGATGCAGATGGATCTTCACGGTGCCTTCGCTGATGTTCATCCGCTCCGACATCTCCTTGTTGCGCAGTCCGCGGGCCACCATCCCCACCATCTCGAGCTCGCGCGGGGTGAGCACGCTGCCGGCTTCCCGTTCCCCGGCCTCCCGCCGCAGCAGCGTCTCCAGCGCGCGCCCAAATGCCTGTTTCTCGAGCCACTGCTCCCCCGCGTGCACCTTCCGCACGCACTGGATGACCATCTGCGGCGCCAGCTCCTTCAGGACCATGCCGCGCACACCCAGGCGGAGGGCCTCCAGGACCTCCTCTTCTTCGAGTGCGCCCGCGAGGAGGACCACCTTCACGGGGTGCTTCTCCCGATGCAGCTCCCGCAAGACGCTGAGGCCGTCTTTGCGGGGCATGCGAATATCGAGAACGAGCACGTCCGGCTGGTGGCGGCGCACGGCGACCAGGCATTCCTCGCCATTCATGCAGCGGGCCAAGACCCGAAAGTCGGGCTCGAGGCGGAACAGATTCTCCAGGCCATCGAGCACGATCGGGTGATCGTCACAGAGCACGAGGCGGATCGGCATCCTATCCGTCCCCGAGGCCCCGCGGCAGCCGGATGTCGATGTGCGCGCCGGCCGGCGTAGACCGGATCGAGACCGTACCGCCCAGCGCCTTGACCCGCTCCTTCAGCATGACCGGCCCCAGCTGCAACGCATCGAGCTTGTCATGGTCGTAGTCCCCCTCGAACGGGAACCCACGACCGTTGTCCGTCACGGCGACGTGGACGTGGCCATTCTGCTTGGCGACCGCTACGCGCACCTCCGAGGCGGCGGCGTGCCGTGCGGCGTTGACGAGCGACTCCTGGACGATGAAGCAGATGTCGTAGGCGAGGGCATCGGACGAGAGATCGTCGAAGTTTTCCAGGTGCAGCTCCACCCGCAACCCCCACAAGCCTTCCAACCGGGAGACCAGCTGGCGCAAGGTGGTGTTGAGGCCGGCGTTCCCGGCCGCCAGCCCGAACGGGGCGAGTTTGGAAAAGCGTATGAAGAACCGCAGGTTGCGTTGCTCGTCGACGATGAGGCGCTGGATCGCCGACAACCGCTCCCGCGCCGCCGCGGGCTCGGTCTCCCAGAGACGCTGGACGGTCTCGAGCTGGAGCGCCGCGCCGGTGAGCGATTGGAGCACCCCGTCATGCAGATCGCGCGACAGCCGATTGCGCTCCTCGACCGCGGCCGCATGACGCAGGCGCCGGGAGAGCAAGGACTGATCCATGGAAGCGGCCAATTCGTGGGCGACGACCTCGCCGAGCAGGAGGTCGTCCGCCGTCATCCCGGGCTTGTCCAACGCGAGCAGGTGGCCTGCCAACCACTCGCTCCGCAGTGGGAGGCAGAGCACTGAGGTCATGACGAACCGCGACTGCAGGGCGGGGTGGATCGGTGGGCCGTGCCAGCTCTGGGTGACGTGCGGCGCGTGGTGCAGGACGATCGGTGCCGGCGCGCCGACGTCCTTCGAGAGGAATGTCAGATCCGCGAGCGGCTCGGCCACCACCGGCTGGAACGTCTCCGGCGCCTCACGCCAGGAGCGGAACTCGCCATCAGACCATGAGGCGAGGTGCAGCCATGGCTCCTCCGGCTCTTCCCAGGCGAGCAGCACCCGTCGCGCCCCGAGAATCCGCGCGGCGCTCTCGAGCACCTCCGGCTGCGGCAACTCGGTGCTCCGGCCGCGGTGCGGTGGCCAGGCGGCGAGCTCGGACATCTCGCGGCGGCGTCGTTCCTCGTAGGCGCCGAGGTAGCCGAGCAGGCCCGCCATCACCGCCAGATAGACGCTCCGGATGACGAACTTATTCTCCTCGAACGCGGGATCGTTCATCACCTCGGAGGCGAAGACGCCGGTGCCGTTGAACAAGACGAGGGCGGCCGCGGCGGTCCACAACGCGCCCCGCCATTGCCAGCGGAGCGTGGCGGCGACGATGGCGAACGTGAAATACGTGAAGAACGGGCTGGTCGGGCCCTCCGTCAGGTAGGTCAGGACGGAAAACAGCAGCAAATCCACCGCGTGCGTGGCGAGTCCCAGCCGGTGGAGGGGCCCGTTGGCCAGCCAGACGACGGTGGCGACGATCAGCGCGTACGTCGAATAGCACACCAGCAGGACGTAGGTCGTCTGCTCGTGAATGTCCGGTGCGTAGGGATCCAGCCATACAGCCAGGAGGGAGAAGACTGCCAGCACCACGCGGCTGGTCGCGATCAAGCGCTCGGCGCGGATGCGGGGGGCGTAATCCGTGCCCACCAGCCTCCCGCTCACGGTTGCCGCGGTGCTGCCGGCACCCCCGAGTCCCTGCTGCGCGCGAATGTCCATCGTGATAGCCGACTTGCGAGGTGGAGCAAGATACCGGCCGCGCCGGAGCGCGGATAGCCGGAGGTGTTGTGGCGTACCGGCCGCAGTGCTGCGGGTGTTCGGCAATAGAGTCGTGCGCCAAGAGTTATACGTGGCTGTATCCCGCCGTCTATAGTGCGACCGGATGAGCGAGAGGACCGTTGCTCACCCGCTGGAGCTAATTCCGCTGAATCGAGGGCAGCATCGCCATCCGGGCGAGTATCTCCCCGGATAATTGAGGCAGCGGTCGTCCACGTGAGCGAA